>JBDRDF010000012.1:0-11001 GCA_043821025.1 Candidatus Omnitrophota bacterium | reverse complement strand
TTTAAATCCCACGCTTTACATCCCGACGAAGTCAGGAGGCCAAAGGCGACTAAAAATTAAGAGGTGAAACTATGAAGACAAAATATTTCCTTTATGCTCGCAAGAGTACAGAAGACGAAGAAAGACAAGTAATGTCTATTGAAGCTCAACTTGTGGAGTTGGCGGAATACGCTAAACGAGAAAATTTAGAAGTGATAGAAGAGTTTGTTGAAAGCAAAAGCGCAAAGAAACCATGTCGAGAAATCTTTAATGAGATGGTAGCTAAGATAAAGGAAAGTAAGGAACCTCTTGGACTCTTGGCGTGGCATCCTGATCGTCTTGCTCGAAATAGTGTAGATGGTGGACAGATCATTTACTTGATTGATACCGGTAAATTGGTTTCTTTGCGTTTCCCTACTTTCTGGTTTGAGCCAACTCCACAAGGACTTTTTATGCTTCAAGTCGCCTTTGGCCAATCAAAGTATTATTCAGATAACTTGTCCGAAAATGTAAAGCGTGGGATTCGCCAAAAACTCAGGCGGGGGGAATGGACTGGGCTTGCTCCGTTTGGCTATGTGAATAATCCTAAAACAAGGAATATAGAGCCAGATACATTAAAAGCCAGAATAATAAAGAAAACCTTTGAAGAATTTGCTCAAGGCAAACATACTTTAGAAAGTTTAGGAGACCGCCTGAGTTTTTGGGGCGTGGTGAGCAAAAACGGAACAAAACTTTGCAAAGCCATGCTTCAAAGAATGCTCACTAATCCAGTTTATCTCGGTGTAATCGTGCATAACGGCGAAACTTACGAAGGTAAATTTAAGCCAATTGTTTCCAGAGCGACTTTTGAAGCTGTCCAGAAAGTTTTAAAAGATAGAGCTAAGCCGAGAAAAAGTAAGAAAAGCCATAACTTTCCTTTTGTTGGGCTCTTAAGATGTGGTGAATGTGGGGCGGCAATAACTGCCCAATATGCCCATGGAAATGGTGGCACTTATAGATATTATCGATGCACTAAACGACTTGGGCCTTGTAGCCAAAGATATTTAAGAGAAGATTTACTTCTTGCCCAACTAAAAGAGAAACTTTCAAAAGTCGCTCTTTGCGAAGACTGGAAAGAATTAATGCTTGCTCAGGTTGATATATGGAAAAAAGAGAAAGCCCAGTCTTCGCAATCTTTCGCCCAAAATCTTGAGGCAAAGATTAAGGAAACAGAAGTAAGACTTGATAGATTGGTGAATGCTTTTTTAGATGGGACGATTGAAAAGGAAACTTATTTACAAAAGAAGGATGAACTTATTAAGATAAAAACAGAGCTTTTGCAGAAAAAGTCTGATTTTGGGCGAAAGGGAAACAATTGGATCGAACCATTGCGGGAGTGGATAAATCTTGCTTGCCACGCCGAGAAACTTGCTTCGTCTGAAGATTTCTATGAAATTAAGTCCTTGGTGGAAAAAATTGGAACGAACCGTCGCCTGCTGAACAAAAAAGTCTTTTTAGATTTTGAAAAACCATTTGATTTAATTCCTTATTATAAAAAGACTTATGAAAAGCGAAGCCGAGCGAAAGCGAGGCTCAAGCGTCCTCAATTTTCCGCCCGAAATTCGCAAAGTTTCATTTGGTCGGGGCGAGCGGACTTGAACCGCTGACCACCTGAACCCCATTCAGGTGCTCTACCAAACTGAGCCACGCCCCGGTTTAAACCTCCGCCTTTTTTTCCCTCGTCATTAAATCGCGAACTGCCAACTTAGGATTTTTCCCGTCGTATATTACTGCATAAACTTGTTGTGCAATCGGCATTTCAACATCATATTTTTTGCTGAGCTCATAACAAGATTGGGCAGTGCCGACCCCTTCAACGACCATCTCTGTGCTTTTTAAAACTTCCTCCGGTTTTTTTCCTTTGCCAACCTCTTCGCCGAACCATCTATTTCTTCCGTGAGGGCTGACGCACGTCGTAATTAAATCACCGAGGCCGCTGATGCCGAAAAACGTCTCCTGTCTTGCGCCCATTTTAGCTCCTAATCGCGCGATCTCCACGATACCCCTGACCAATAGCGCCGATTTCGCATTTATGCCGAGTCCTAAGCCATCGGATATCCCAGCAGCGATGGCAATCACGTTCTTTAGAGAACCTCCTAATTCAACCCCAACGATATCTGTATTTGTATAAATCCTAAAACTGTCGGTCATGAATAAATCCTGAATTTCCCTCGCCATATCTTCGTCTTCGGACGCCGCTACAACAGTAGTGGGAAACCCCCTTGCCACCTCGTAGGAGATTGTCGGGCCAGATAAAACGCCTACCTGGACGGACCCGAGCACATCACGAATAACCTCTGACATCCTCATTAACGTCCTATTTTCGATTCCTTTTGAGGCGCTCAAATAATATTTTTTATCTGCCTTTAAACCCTTGAGTCGTGCGACTACCTCTCGCATATGCTGCGAAGGGACAACAAGGACTAAGGTCTCTGCGTCTTCAGCTGCTTCGGACAAGTTGGAGGTAATAAATAAGTCGTCGGGAATCTTAACTCCGGGGAGAAACTTTACATTCTCCCGCTTAGATTTCAGTATCTCAATATAGTCAGGAAATACTCCCCAAAGATTTACCCTAACCCCTTTTTTATGAAGGAGTATTGCTAAAGTCGTCCCCCAGCCGCCATCACCTATTATAGCAACCTTCTTATAATTTTTCATTGAAGACATAATTTTAACGCATCTATCTTATTTAGTCAAATAAAATCAGGGACAGTCCCTGTGCTCATCGGGAGGGTGTCCCCATTATCCTTGTAGACGGGACACCCTTCGCTTTGGCTTAGGGACTGTCCCTATCTTTTGAAGGTGATTTTGCTTTCTTCCCCGCGTACAAACCTTTTAATGTTCGGCAGGTGCTTATAGGCCGTTACGGCGCAAATGAGTGAACTAAAAATAACGTAGGGTGCCGGATATGATAAAATGGAAAAAAATACGGGCACGGATACTGCAGAACTTATTGAAGCCAAAGAGACATATCTCTTCCAAAGAAAAACCACGACCCACACGATAAATCCCAAGATAAGTATTTTTGGCGCAATCCCTATGAGCACGCCGGCAGAAGTCGCCACCCCTTTTCCGCCTTTGAACTTCAAAAATATCGTCCAATCATGCCCTACGATGGCTACGAAACCTAACGTCATTCTATAAACTTCGGAATTCATCGAAATACCAAGATGTAAAAATAGATTCGCGATTAAGGTCGTGCAAATGAGCCCTTTTGCAACATCTATGATAAAGACCAGCGCCCCCGGCAATTTACCGACCACCCGATAGACATTCGTAGCACCAACATTACCACTGCCGTACTGCCTTATGTCTATTCCCCGCAAAACTTTCCCGAAGATATAACTCGTCGGTATCGACCCGATGAGATAGCTTATTAGCAACGATACTGCAAATAACATTTTATTTTTTCTTGTTATTCTCGTTTAAAAGCCGGGCCCCACGAACGATGTAATCGATTCCGGATAAGACGGTAAACGCAATTGCCAAATTCCATATATAATTCGAATGTCGATATTGTAAAAGGACGCTTATAATTGTTATCATCTGAAAAAAAGTCGTCGCTTTGCCTAAGGGGCTAGGCGAAATTTTGATTCCGCCCGACATTAGAAATATCACTACCGCACCTAAAACTATTATAACATCTCGGCTAACCACAATAATAGACACCCACGGTGGCAACCTAAGAGAAGCGGGCAGATTATTCGCCATAGTTAAACTGATAAATGCAGTAACTAACAGGAGTTTATCGGCAATGGGGTCTAAAAAGGTTCCAAGCGCTGTCCTCTGTTTTAAAACGCGTGCCAAATAGCCATCTATTGCATCGCTTAAGACGGCAAGCGCGAAAATCCCCAATGCCACAAATCTTAAATAATCGTGCTCTGGCCGATAATAGACAATTGCCCAAATAAAAAATGGAATTAACAGTATCCTGATAATTGAAATCTTATTCGCTAAGTTCATTTCGATTGACGGTCATATATAAGTTGAATTCTCTTTGGAGGCCAAATGATTAAGACCGCCTTGCCGATTACGTAATTCTTCGGAACGAAACCCCAATATCTGCTATCCCTGCTCGAGGCGGAATTGTCGCCTAAAACAAAGTAACTATCCTTAGGGACATGGATGGCCCTTTCTTCTCGACCATATTTTCCCTGATTGTAATAGTAAACCGTTCTAAACGGCGGCGGGTTGTCAACCGGTTTTCCATTTATCAATAGCTTTCCATTTGAGATCTCAACGGACTCGCCTTCACCAGCGGCAAGCCTTTTAATAAAAACCTTATTAGGAGAATCGGGTGCCTTAAAAACAATTATTTCTCCCCTCCTCGGTTGCCGAAATCCCGGCAGATGAATGTTTATGAAAGGAATCCGCGGCCCATAGATAAATTTTACCACAACTATTCTATCCCCTTCCATCAAAGTCGGCCTCATTGAGCCCGATGGAATTTTATACAATTCGGCCACAAAAATCTTTATTGCAAACGCCAATAAGAAAGCTGTTAATACAACCTCTATAGATTCCCGAAATATCGATTTTTTCTTCTTCATCTTCTAAAGTACCCTTTAAAGTTTCAAGACCGCCATAAATGCCTCTTGCGGAATTTCTACCTTACCGAATTGCTTCATCCTTTTTTTGCCAACTTTTTGCTTCTCCCATAATTTCCTCTTCCGCGTTATATCGCCGCCGTAACATTTTCCCGTGACATGTTTTCCCAACGGCCTTATGTTTTCTCTCGCAATTATTCGTCCGCCGATCGCCGCTTGAATTGCAACCTCAAATAACTGTCTCGGTATAAGTTCCCGCAATTTGCTTACAAGTTGATGTCCCTTTGTCTGCGCCTTTTCCTTATGAACGATAAATGATAAAGCATCGCAGGGCTTTCCATTTATTAAAACGTCTAATTTTACTAACTCGGTAGGGCTATAACCCTTAAATTCGTAATCTAATGAACCGTACCCCCTCGTGATAGATTTTATCTTGTCATAAAAATCTACTATGACCTCGGATAGAGGAAATTCATAAACTAACATAGCCCTTTGGGGATCTAAATATTCTGTGGACTTATAGATGCCGCGCTGTTCCTGACACAATTGCATTATGCTGCCGACTGCGTCGGAAGGCGTTATTATAAATGCGCGAATGTACGGCTCTTCGATAACCGCTATCTCTTGTGTGAGAGGAAGTTTGCTCGGGTTGTCTATTTCGACCTCTTCGCCATCTCTTTTCCTAACTTTATACACTACGCTCGGCGTCGTACAAATTAGATTTAAGTCGTATTCTCGTTCAAGACGTTCCTGTGCAATTTCCATATGAAGCAAACCTAAGAAACCGCACCTGTAGCCGAAGCCAAATGATACTGAGGATTCAAGTTCATAAATGAATGATGCGTCGCTCAACTTCAACTTCTCAAGCGCATCCCTTAAAAATGGGAAATCCTTTGCGTTAACCGGGTAAAGGCCGCAATAGACAAGCGGCTTTACTTTTTTATATCCAGGCAACGGTTCCTTTGCGGGAATTTTCAAATCCGTAACCGTGTCTCCTACGTGAACTTCGTTCGGATTCTTTATATTACAGGTAATATAGCCAACCTCACCGCATGATAATTCATCAACCGCTTGAGCTTTCGGCCTTAAAATTCCCACCTCTTCAATTTCGTAAACCCTACCCGTGCCCATCATCTTAATCTTCATCCCCCGTTTGATAAATCCATTTTTCAGTCTGATATAGACGACCACGCCTTTAAATGTATCGAAGGAAGAATCGAAGATAAGCGCCTGTAAGGGATTTTCTTTTTCCCCTTTGGGCGGCGGGATTAATTTTACTACCGCCTTTAAAATCTCATCAACTCCCGTACCATCTTTTGCGCTCGCTAAAATCGGCTCTATATCCTTTAAATTCAAAGTTTCTTTCAGTTGCATTCGAACCCTTTCTGGCTCGGCGTTTATAAGGTCGATCTTATTTATTATCGGAATTATGACTAAATTATGTTCGCGCGCAAGATATAAATTAGCAACGGTCTGCGCTTCAACGCCCTGCGCTGCGTCAATGACTAAAAGCACTCCTTCGCAAGCCGCCAGTGCCTTTGAGACCTCATAGGTAAAATCTACATGGCCGGGCGTGTCGATTAAATTCAGAATATATTCATTTCCATTATCTCGTTTATAGCTCAATCTGACAGCCTTTGCCTTTATAGTAATGCCCCGCTCGCGCTCCAATTCCATCTCATCTAGGACCTGGTCCCTAAAATCTCGCGGCGAAATCGCGCCTGTCTTAAGGAGTAACCTGTCAGCCAATGTGGATTTGCCGTGGTCTATGTGAGCGATTATGCAGAAATTGCGGATAAGTCGTTTATCGATCATCTCAAACTAAAAACCAAACTATCTACTCGCTTAATCAGCGCCTTAGCTTCCCTTTCCGAATGGGCTTCGGAATAGACCCTTAATATGGGCTCTGTGCCGGAAGGCCTGATTAAAAGCCAGCTTTCGTCGTCGAATAAAAATTTCAGCCCATCGTAGGATTTCGTCTTAACTATTTTCTTTCGGAATATCCTCTTCGCGTCCTTTCCTTTTAATTTAGAAAATAATTTCGTGATTATTTTCTCTCTCGCTTTAAGAGGGATTTCAATATCTTCTCTGCGATATCTGAATTTTCCGAACCTCTTTTCCATATCTTTTATTATTTCCAAAATCCCCTGCCTTTTTTGCGCCATCATCTCAACCAATAACAATCCTGTAAGTATCCCATCCCTCTCTGGAATATAATCTTTTATCCCGATGCCACCCGACTCCTCCCCACCGATTAAGACCTTTTCCCTCTGCATAAGTTTTGCTATGTGTTTAAAACCAACGGGCGTCTCAAAGAGCTTTAAATTATAATGGGCTGATATTTTATTTAGAAGCATTGGTCCAGCGATATTCTTTACAATCGCACCCCGCCATCGCCTATTCTCTATAAAGTGAAGAGCGAGCAAGGACATTATCTCCCCCGGGGTAATGAACCTCCCGCCAGGAGCAAATGCGCCTACCCTATCTGCATCGCCATCTGTTACAAGGCCTATGTCGTATTTGTTGCTTTTCATAATTGAGATGAGTTCGCCTAAATTCTGCGGTAGGGGCTCTGGCTTTACTCCTCCAAAGGTCGGATTGAATTTGGAATGGATAACGTCTACCTTAACCGAAGTTCCTTTTAAAACATTTGCATGGTAACTATTTCCTACTCCGTGCATAACGTCTGCGATTACCTTCAGCTTCGAATTTTTTAATAGATCTAAGTCCAAATACCTTCTAACCGCTTCGAGATATTTCGGAATCGGATTTATAATTTCAATTGCCTTTGACTTTAACCCTTCCTCAAAAGTGATGGACTTGACTCTATTTTTAAATAGATTTTTCTCTATCTTATTGGTAACGGCGGATTCTGCTGGTGAACCGAATTGTGTTTTAAATTTAATTCCGCTAAAACGCGATGGATTATGACTTGCGGTTATAATTACCCCTCCCGTTAAACCAAGCAACCGAATGGTAAAGCTAACCGTTGGGGTTGGCACGGGTCTATCGGAAATTAAAACTTTTATCCCATTGGCCGCCAGCACTTCAGCAACAGCCCTTGCAAATCTGTCGGAGAGGAAACGCGTATCATATCCAATGATAATTCTCCTTTTTCCCCTAAAATGTTTATCGAGATAATCTGCGACGGCCTGTGAGACAACTCTTACATTTTCAAAGGTGAAGTCCTCCGCAATTATTCCCCTCCATCCATCGGTTCCAAATTTTATTTTAGGCGCATCGACTTTTATCATCTCATCCCCTTAGACGACATAAGTGAGTATATTTTACCTAAATCCTCCATCGTTATTATGCCGATTAAACGCCCACCCTCTATTATCGGTATTGCCTTCAACTTAGATTCTTCCATTAACTTGTGAATTTTAGTTAACGAATCGCGAGGGCTTGCGGAGGGAAAATCTTTTCTCATTACATTCCCAACCACTTCGTTTAGTCCGAATTGATGAATGGCCGAAATAATATCGGCTCTCGTCACAAATCCTATAATATCATCGCCTTCCAATACTGGAAAATCTTCCTGATGGCTATGGAATATCAATTCCAATACTTTTGAAAGTGGTGTATCACGGGTGACGGTTAAATATTGTCCCGGTAAAATATCCTTGACTTTAAATCTCCTTAAAGTTTCCATAATATCCACTTGTGCTTCTTCTTGTGACGCAGCCATATACACAAAGACAGCGATTATAACTAGCCAAAGATTCGAGTGCGTAATTCCCCAAAACGCGAACAATAGGCTAAAGATATGTCCGAAATTGACCGCTATCCTCGTCGCTTTCTGAAAATCCATCCTCTGCGCTAAAAATGCTCGCAATATTCTGCCTCCATCCATTGGAAATGCCGGCAATAGATTAAAGACTCCAAGGATTATATTGAGCCAATATAGATAAGCGAATGTGTGCGGCCAAGACTCTAGGGAAATGCTAAAAAAGATTTCGGGTCCTAACAAATAATAGGCCGGATAAAATAGAATTACTGCCACAATGAAATTGAATAAAGGGCCCGAGATTGCGATCTTAAATTCCTGAGAAGGCTTCTCGGGAATCGACCCCATAGCGGCAACGCCGCCTATCGGAAGCAAAATAACACTATCTACCCTTACGCCGAATCTCTTTGCTTGTAAAGCGTGGCTTAATTCGTGTAAGGTAACGCAAAGAAAAACCCCAAGGATAAGGACTATCCCTTTTAGCCCGGAGATATATCCAAATAAAAGCGGCAGAAGTAGGAACGTTATATGTATTTCAATTGAAATTCCAAATACCCTAAAGAGTTTTATGGAACCCCTCATTGAACCGTCAAGGCCTCCGCAATCGCTTTTTCATCCGCCTTCTTTATCGGCCCTATCAATGCCAGATTCAAATGCGAATCCTTAAAAACCCTGTTGGCAACGCGCGTTACGTCATCCGGCGTAACTTTTTCAATCTCATCCAATATCTCTTGCGGGGTGGGGATTTTATTTTCCGTTATCATATGCTCTCCCATCCAAAGCATATGGTCTGAGGTATCCTCTAAAGCGAGCAACAGCTGTCCTCTATAGAATTCTTTCGTCCTATTAAATTCATTCTTGTCGACACTTTTTACTTTTATTCTCTTTAGTTCCTTCAATATCAATTCTATCGATTTAAGAATTTTTTTATTATCGAGGCCGGCGGAAATTACAAAAGCACCCGTGTCTTGAAGTTTCTTTGTCTGCGTCCCTATCTCATAGACCAACCCTCGCTTTTCGCGCAATTCACGAAACAACCTGCTTGACATATTCCCGCCCAAAATTATATGGAGGTAACTCAAAACGTGCTTATCCGGATCGGTTCTGCCAAACGCACGTGTGCCCATAGAAAGGTGAGTCTGCTCGGTCTCTTTAAACAGGATTTTAAACTTAGGTCTTCTCTGGTTTTCCTCGGCCTCCTTAAAAGTTGATTTTGGACCCGAAGGGATTTTTTTAAAATATTTTTCACAACGTTCAAAGAAATCTCTATGCTCCATTCTCCCACAGGCTGATATGACGGTATTTCTCGGATTATAAAATCTTTTTTTATAAGCCCTTAAATCCCGCTGTTTAATTTTATTTACTGTCTCTACCGTGCCGGCGAGGAATTTTCCCAAAGGTTGGTCTGGCCAAAGTAGTTCTACCATTAACTCATGAACGTAATGCATTGGCAAATCCTTGTACATCTTAATCTCTTCGATAATAACGGTCCTTTCTTTCTCCATATCATCCGAGGAAAGCCGAGGATTTATCACCATATCCGATAATATATCAAGGGCTGTATCCATGTCCTTGTTTAATACTTTGACTAAATAGCAGGTGAATTCTTCCGTTGTAAAACCGTTTATGGAGCCGCCCCTTCCTTCAATGGCCTCCTTAATCTTCTCCCCCGATCTTTTGTTGGTGCCCTTAAACAAAAGATGTTCTAAGAAATGGGATATGCCGCACTTAGCTTTCGGTTCATGGCGCCCACCGACGTTTATCCATATCCCGAGCGATAATGAATCCCTATCCGGGATATTTAGCCCGACACATCGCGTTCCGTTATCTAAGGTCAACGTTTCATACATTCTTTTTCAAGCTGTCCAAATAAGATCGAAGTATAAGCTGCGCCGCAATCGTGTCTATAACCCTTTTACGTTTTTTTCTGGATACATCGCAAGAGACCAAGAACTTCTCACTCTCTTTGGTCGATAATCGCTCATCATAGGTTGCTACGGGGATATTTAGCGCGGAACTTAATATTTTGACGAATTCAGCAACCTTCTGCGCGCTCTTCCCTTGTGTCCCATCCATATTGAGTGGCATCCCCACGACCATAGAATCCGCTTTATATTCATCGACGTATTTTTTAATTTCATTTATGTCATCTTCCAATTTTTTTCTGGTGATGACGCCGGCCCCTTGCGCCGTTATCCCCAAAGGATCGCTTATCGCAACGCCTATTCTTTTCTCGCCGACATCTAAACCTATTATCCTCATTAAAGATACTTCTTAAATTTGCCCTCTCTCTTTAATATATCAACCAAACTTTTAACTTCTTGGGCTTTATTGCGGCTGCAAACCAAAACGCAATCGCCGTCGCGAATTATAATGATATCCGAAACTCCGATTGTCCCGATAAGCCCTTTTTCGGAAACGATGACAGAATTTTTCGTATTGATTCCTTTGTGGGGCCCGATTACTAAATTTCCATCCGCATCCGTCTTTAAATGGCGAGCGAGCGAATCCCAAGAACCCAAATCATCCCAATAGAATTTTCCCTCGACAGCGAAAATCCGTCTCTCTTTCTCCAGCACTCCGTAATCTATTGAAATCTCTTCAAGTTTTGGGTAGATATTTTTTAACTTATTGTAAAATCCGAAATGTCCGATGCTTGGGCTTATCAATTGCAATCCGAGATATAGCCTCGGTAGATGCTCCTTAATC
>JBDRDF010000011.1:0-5267 GCA_043821025.1 Candidatus Omnitrophota bacterium | reverse complement strand
GCTAATTGCGTTTTGGTCTTTGACTTAACCTGAGCTAGTTTTTTATCTTTCCCAATAATAACCCAATCCTTAGTTCCTTCGCCAAATGGGCTCTTACCTTTACCTATCAAATTTCCGACGATGAGGTCCAATTTTTTCCTTCTTAATTTATCATATGAATTTTTAACCAAATCTTTTGTCTCAAGCGAAAATCCGACAAATATCCGTTTTGTTTTCCTGCCCCTTGCCTTTGCCAAGGCAAGTATATCGGGATTTTCTTTTAATTTTAAAAGAAAACTTCCTTTGCCCCGTTTTATTTTATTGACAAAAAATTTTGATGGTCGCCAATCGCAAACAGCGGCTGTCATTATAACGCAATCACAACTGACAAGATTTTTTAATACTGCATCTTTCATTTCAAGCGCTGTCACGACTGAAATAAACTTCGCTCCTTTTGGGGGAGAAAGATATGTCGGCCCACTTATTAAAGTAACTCGATGGCCTCGGTTTATAGCGGCTTTGGCCATCTCGAAACCTAAAATCCCCGTCGATGAATTGGATATGAAACGAATCGGGTCAAAATATTCTCGTGTGGGCCCTGCGGTAATTAAAATGCGAAGGGGTTTCAACTCTTTAGCGATTTTTTAACTTCTGTTATTATCGAATCTATCTCTGCGATGTGGCCAATTCCCTCGTGGCCACACGCAAGCGGCCCTTTAATAGGCCCGATAAATTTAACGCCACGGCCTTCAAGCACCTTTATGTTCTCTTGAACGGCAGGGTGTTTATACATCTTCTCGTTCATCGCTGGGGCAATTAGAAGTTTGGCATTTGAGGCCAATACTACGCAGGTCAAAAGGTCGTCGCATATTCCGTTTGCAATTTTTCCGATTGTGTTTGCGCAGGCTGGTGCAATTAAAATTAAATCGGCCTTATCGGCTAATGAAGTGTGCAGCGGTTCCAATTCCATTGGCAGTTCGAACATATCGCAATATACTTTGTTATTAGACAATGTCTGCAACGTCAATGGCGAGATAAATTCCTTTGCCTCCTTCGTCATTATTACGGTAATGTTGAAGCCGCCTCGGCGCAAAATATTTATAATATCGCAGGCCTTGTAGGCGGCGATGGAACCTGTAACTCCTAATATTATCTCTTTCATAGCCGTGATAGGGACACCCTTCGCTTTGGCTGAGGGACTGTCCCTATTTTTCCTTCTTCTTATGCTTTATGCTTATTTTGCCCCGCCTTATTTCTTCTAAGGCGACCGACGTAACTTTCTTTGCATCCGTCTCAACCAATTTTGGGCTACCCTCATTTAATTCGAGTGCCCTCTTTGACGCTAATATAACCAATTTATACATCGAATTCGTCCTGTTCAACAATTCCTCCATTGGTACATGAAGCCTAAGTTTCAATCTTACCTCACCTTTTGTCTTTCCGCATTCAAAATTGCCTTAAGACGTTTCACCGCCTCGCTAAAATTATTGTTCACGACAGCATAGTCGTAACTTTTCAAATTTAAGACGTCCTTCTTTGCAAAACTTAACCGCTTCAAAATCTCTTTAAAGTCATCCGTCGAGCGATGGATAAGCCTGTCCTTCAATGCTTTTAATGAAGGCGGTAATACATAAATCAAAACTGCATTTTTAAAATTCTTCCTAAAAAATAAAGCGCCCTTTACGTCTAAACTCAATATGACATCTTTACCTCGATTAATATTTTTCTCTACAAAATCTTTTGGCGTAGCATAATAATGGCCGAACGGTTTTGACCATTCCAAAAAACCTTTACGCTTCAGCCGCCTTCTAAATTCCTCATCCGAAATGAAATTATAATCTACGCCCTTTCTCTCCCCGCGCCTTAGGGGACGTGTCGTAAACGAAACCGAACGGACTAAGTTTTTAGAATTTTTTAGAAGGGCCTTTATAAGAGATGTCTTGCCGCATCCTGACGGCGCTGAAACGACGAATATCAAACCTTTAGGCCTGGGCATTTTGTTTTATTCTATATTTTGTACCTGTTCTCGAATCTTTTCTATCTCGCCCTTTATCGAAATGGCGATCTGGGCTATCTTGTAATCGTTCGTCTTCTGGCCGATGGTATTTATTTCGCGATGAAGCTCCTGCGCAATAAAATCTAACTTCCTACCCACCTCGTCTTCTCGCCTAAGCGCTTCATCGAAACTTCCTAAATGTGCCTTTATGCGAGTGAGTTCCTCTGAAATGTCTGAGTTTTTGGCGAAAAGCGCAACCTCTAATTCGATCCTCCCTTTATCTAAACTTATCCTCCCAATCGATAATTCTCTGATCTTCTTCAAAAGTTGGGTGCGGTATTCCTTAGTGGATAACTTCGAACGATGCTCTATTAAAGATATCTCTTTTAATATGGCATTCTTTCTCTTGATGACATCCTTGCATAAACTCCTTCCCTCTTCTTTTCTCATCTTGAGCAAAGAGTTCAACGCTTTATCCAATGCTGTCTTAACGCTCGGCCAAAGTTTAGCTTCCTCTTTGGGTTGTTCTTCAACTGTAATGACGTTCGGGAAAGAGATTATTTGCGAGACGCTGATATCGTCCTTTAATTTTAACGAACGCTTTAACTGAAGAAGTAATTTTTTATATTTGCGTGCGAGCTCTTTATCGATTATAAGATTCGGGCTCGTCTTTCTTGGACCCTCGTGCGTCAAGGACAGATTGACCTTGCCTCGCTTTATCTTCTTCGCGACCTCAGCCCTTATTTTGTCATCGAAGATTACGAAATTTTCAGGCAACCTATTCGATATCTCAAAGAACCTATGGTTTAACGTCTTTAACTCAATTTGAATCCTGCCCCTGGGCGCTGTTGCTTCACCTCGCCCAAAACCTGTCATACTTCTTACCAATTTATTCTCCTTAAAAATCCATCGCGGTATAAATATGTTTAGGAAGCCCGGGACATTGCTGCTCTAAATAGAATTTGCTGGTGATAACTTGCGCTTTTAAAAGTCGCTTCATCTCGGTGACTATATGATAATGAGATGGATTTAGCTCTCGCAATCTCTCCTTGGATAAGCCCTCAACCTCAACCGGCGCCAAAACCTTATCTCCCCAAATTGGGTGGGGTTCATATTTGACCGCTCCTCTCGCTGCTTGAAAAAGAAAAAGTTCTGTCTCCTCAATCGTCGGACCTGTTCCGCCAATAGGCCTTATCTTGCCTCCTATCTCCTCAAATTTGGTCTTTGGCAACTTAACCTTTTTATTGCCTAAATGTATTTCTACCCATTCATATTTTGCGCCGACCCTTCCGGTTGTACTTATCTGATAGA
Organism: Candidatus Omnitrophota bacterium; assembly: GCA_043821025.1. Lineage (GTDB taxonomy): Bacteria > Omnitrophota > Gorgyraeia > Pluralincolimonadales > CAZUZR01 > JBDRDF01. The sequence continues at coordinate 1,981 of JBDRDF010000011.1, read as the reverse complement.
TCTCCAATGGATTGTCCGTCTTTTCTCTCTTTTTTATAAATTCATAAAAACGTTTTACATGTGCGGCATTACCAACACCCATCGTAAACGGAAGGCAATACCTCGATTCATATTTTTCTTCGCCTACGCCCTTTCTGCTTTGCGCGGGATGTCCGGTAGTGCGGCCATCCGCTAAGACCTTCACCGCAAATGAAGCATCGTTTACCTTAAGCCACGCGTAATCGGAAATATAGCCAGGGCTTATAAATACCGCCATATTTAACGAGGCGCTTGAATCTACGTTTCCGTCGAAGAAACCCGTGTCCTCGAGCATCAAGACTGTCCTTGCATTTTGATTTGGTTTTCCGTGATACTGAAATAATTTTCCGATGAAATTGACATTACCTTTTGAGTCCCACTCGGTATTTTCATGTAAGGCACGAGAGGCCTGTGCCGCGCGATACATTGCAACCTGAGATTCGTCTAAATCTTCCGTCTTTGTCCAAGAGCCTCTTTCTGGGCTAACTACTCGGCTTTCAAATACACCGACGATGTCATCATTTTTAATCACCTGATCGGTAATATATTTTGAAATATCCACGCCGAATTTTTCTTTAAATATTGGCGCGGTGCGACCATTGATAGTGTACATTCCATGGGTTGACTTTCCACTACCTGTCAGCCCCCAACACGCCATAACCATTCGCTTGTTCTTTCCATCAACCCGTTTGACGGTAAATTCTTTTAAGCTCGCGTGTTCGCCTGTTCCGCCCTTCTTATAAACATGATATATCCAATGGGAAAGAAAGCCCTTTTTACATTCGCCCTGATAGGAACTAGCAGTAATAATAGAGAAATTATGATTGGGAAATCTAATCACGCGCAGCATCTCGTGGGAACCGGGAACATTCGGATTTTCTAAATAATGAGGTGTGCAGAAGATTGTAACGTCCGGTTCTTTAGACGGGTCGCCTGGAAAATTCAACTCCTTCCATCTATAGGCGATATCCGGAAATTGCGGATCGATATAAAGCCTGCACCTCATCTCGGCTATTGAACCGGGCTGCCCTAAGTTCGCATCGACTTGTATCATCGGCCTGCAAAGTATCTGCTCTAGTACGCTTCGCATCAGCTGAATGTGCTCTGACCTTAAATCCTCATCTTTCTCAACGACGACGCTGCCTGCTGCGCTGCGGTTCCAGATATTTGAGGTCCAGCCCCAGCTCCCATTTTTATACTGGGTTCCATAAAGTTTAGCGCGTTCAAGTAAATCAGGGGGGTTATTTTGAATTGCCGTAATGCCGGCATCGGTCTTCTTCCTGATTATTTTTTTGAATATGTCTAAAAAACCACTGGCTGTGATCTCTTCTGAACGGATATGCATTATGACCAAACTCTCTTTGTAAGATTGTTGAGGGTTACAAATTCTGTGGGATATAAGTCTACAATAATTTCATCCGGCTCAAACCAAAGTTTTATCTCCCGCTCTGCCTCGGCTTCATCCTTTGAAGTATGAATTACATTCTCATAAAGGCCCTTTGTCGTTATTCTGCCATAAGCCCCACGGATCGTCGTGGGATCCGCCTCCTCTGGATTTGTAGCGCCGGCGATATCCCTTACCTTTTTAATCGCATCCTCTCCCCAATAAACCATCGCCAGAACCTTTCGCCGTTCGTGTAATTCCCCTTGAATATACTTTACAAGTTCCTCAAAAAACGGCTTATCCTTCATATGTTTGTAATGCTCTTCGGCTAACTGCCTGTTTACGCGAATTATCTTTGCTGCGACGATTTCCAATTTCGTCTCGGAAAGGCGCGTCAGGATATTCCCGGTGAGGGATTTTTTTAGGCCGTCAGGTTTTATTAGAACTAATGTCTGTTGAATCATCTCTTAAATTCCTTGAATGGTAAACTTATATTTTATTACAAAACAAATTAAATTGTCAATATCTTAATCCGGGTATAAATTTCCTTATAACAAGCAGCGGGTAACTTACAGGGTC
>JBDRDF010000010.1:0-40827 GCA_043821025.1 Candidatus Omnitrophota bacterium | reverse complement strand
TATTAGATTCTTAAAATAGGTTCGCACAGCGTTTAATAGGTGCGACCAATTTTTATAGGGAAGACGAATACCTTGAAAGGTATATACATCGCTGCAATAATTACGACTGCTCTTTCTCTAACAATTGTAGGCAGTATAATTTTGCGGAAAACTCCAAGAAAAGAGTGGTCCCTTTTGATTGTAGTGCTTCTTTTGCAAATACCCATGTGCGCCATCGCCTTCTATTTTATCCGTTTACCGTTGGATAGATGGTTGCAGGGTTTATTGAGACAGTGTTCTGGAACATATAGATTTTTAACTACTTTTTATGCGCCTATTACTGAAGAACCAATAAAATTGTGGATTTTTTTGATTCCTAAGTACATTAACAACTTAAATGACAAAAATATAGTTCGCATGGCAATGGCCATTGGTTTGGGTTTCGGCATCGGGGAAATGTGGTTCATCGCAGCAAATCTTGCAAAAAGTCCTCAACTTGCTTCACTACCCTGGTTTTTACTTGGTGGTTACATAAGCGAAAGATTTATGGTCTGTTTGATGCACGGAGCATTTACAGCGGTTGCTTTGCGTCAGCTTCGTAAGGCTTTCGTTGTGGGAGTGTTGGGGGCAATGCTTTTGCATTTCATAGGGAATTTTCCAATATTTTTGGCAGGGAATAATTTTGGAGGTTTAGGTAAAACAATTTGGCAGACTATACTTTCGGTTTGGGTCCCGCTTTATTTTCTGGCCATGGTTGCATTACTTGCTTATTTCACTAAAAGCAAGGACGCTAAAAAAGTAAGAGATGGCCTTTAAAAGAGTACATCTATTTTATTCGGGCAGGGTTCAGGGCGTTGGGTTTCGGTTTACCGCTGAGGCGGTTGCGCGCGATTTGGGTGTTGTAGGATGGGTGAGAAACTGTCGCGATGGAAGAGTAGAGGTTCTTGCAGAGGGCGAAGAGCCAGCGCTCAAAGAATTTTTAGAAAAAGTTGCCCAGGAGATGTCAAGTTATATTAGAGATGTAGGAATTTCTTGGGAGCAGCCGACAGGCGAGTTCAACGATTTTGGAATAGGGTTTTCGGCATAAAATCAGGTACGGGATATTTTCGGACATACATAGCAATCTAGAAGCGCTCGAAGTAGTTTTAGGTGCGTTAAAGAAGGAGAGCGTCGATAAATATTTCTGTGTGGGCGACATCGTTGGATACGCTGCCAACCCTAAAGAGTGTATAAAAATTATGAGGGAACTAGATTGCCCAACAGTATGCGGCAATCACGATTGGGCGGCAGTTGATCTGGTCGATATTTCATATTTCAATCCGCATGCGAGAGCAGCTGTTGAATGGACGAAAAAGCAACTGGATGAGGCAGAGAAAAATTACTTAAAAGGTCTTCCTCTTACTTATGAGGATAGGGAAATAACTCTGGTTCACGGGTCATTAGAGAGGCCTGAAGAGTTTGACTATATTTTCGATGAATCAGCCGTTCAACGGACGCTCAACCTTTGCCGAACAAAAATCTGCTTCATCGGCCATAGCCATTCGCCATTCGAATATTCAAATGGCACTAAATGGCTTGTAAATGTCGGCAGCGTCGGCCAGCCCAGGGATGGGGATCCACGGGCTGCGTATTGTATTTACGATTTGGATAAAGATGCCTTTGAGATAAAAAGGGTTGAATACGATATCAAAGCGACTATGAATAAGATTTTGGCTGCTGGACTTCCGAAGGTATTGGCCTTTCGCTTGATAGAGGGAAGGTAAATTGAAAAAATCCAAAAATCAAAATCCAAATATCAAAATCAAAGAACAGATAGAAAAACTGCGTGACGAAATTCGCTATCACGACCGGCTATATTATATCGAAAATAAACCGAAGATTTCCGACCAGGAATACGATGCGCTCTATAAAAAATTACAAAAACTCGAAGCGCGGCATCCCGAATTAATTACGTCCGATTCGCCCACCCAACGTGTTGCAGGCGCCCCTATCGAAGGATTTGCAGTGGTCGAACATAAAGTACAGATGCTTAGCATGGATAATACCTATAGCCATGAGGAACTGCGCGACTTCGATGAAAGAGTGAGAAAAAATTTGGGCAGTGAGAAATACGACTACGTTGTTGAATTAAAGATAGACGGCGTATCCGTCTCGTTGACTTATGAGAATGGAATTTTTATTTGCGGCGTAACCCGAGGCGATGGCTTTAAAGGCGATTGTGTCTCCGTAAATCTAAAGACGATAAAATCTATTCCGCTTAAATTACATCCGCCAAAGGATGGGAAGATCCCAAAATTTATGGAAGTGCGCGGTGAAGTTTATATGAAACTAAAGAATTTAGAAAAGATTAATAAGGAAAAAGAGAAAACCGGTGAAGAGTTATTTGCGAATCCCCGCAATGCAGCTGCAGGCTCGCTTAAACTCCTTGACCCGCGCATCGTCGCTAAGCGCGGCTTAGATATCTTTGCGCACGGGATCGGCTATTTTGAGGGCGCTCCCTTTAAATCGCAATTCGAATTGTTAGAGGGTTTAAAAGAGTTAGGTCTTAAGGTGAATCCAAATTATAAAAGATGTACGGATATAGACGAGGTTCTAAAATACTGCGACCAATGGCAGGAAAAGCGCAAGAATCTCGATTACGATATCGATGGGATGGTGGTTAAAGTGAATTCATTTGCTGAGCAGAAAAAACTTGGCGCGACGACGAAGGCACCGCGATGGATGATCGCATATAAATTTCCCGCCGAACAAGTTCAAACCAAGTTGGAAGATATTAAGGTTCAGGTAGGCAGGACCGGGACATTGACGCCGGTTGCAATTTTAAAACCAGTCTTTGTGGCGGGGACTACCGTCAGCCGTGCAACATTGCATAACGAGGATGAGATAAGGCGAAAGGATATCATGATAGGCGACACGGTAATTTTGGAGAAAGCGGGGGAGATAATCCCGCAGGTCGTCGAAGTTGTAAAATCAAAGCGAACCGGCAAAGAGCGGAAATTCGTTATGCCGACAAAATGCCCGGTTTGTAAATCTCCAACAAAACGAGTGCGGGGAGAAGTCGCTGTCCGTTGTGAAAATGTATTTTGCCCAGCACAGGTCAAAGAGCGGCTTATCCATTTTGCCTCGCGTTCCGCGATGGATATTGAAGGCCTAGGCGAAGCGATGGTAGAGCAATTGGTCGATAATAAATTAGTGCACGATTACGGCGATGTTTATTATTTGAAATTTGACAAGGTGCGCTCGCTTGAGAGGATGGGAGATAAGTCCACGCAGAATTTAATAGATGCCATACAGAAGAGTAAAGATAATCCGTTAGCCCGATTAATCTACGCTTTCGGGATTCGGCATGTCGGAGTTCACGCCGCCGATATCTTAACGCGTACTTTTTCCTCGATAGACGAATTGTCTAAACAAAGCGTTGAGGACTTAACCAAAATCCATGAAATAGGGCCGATAATAGCGCAATCAATTTATGAATTCTTCCAAAATCCAACTACGAAGAAAGTGCTGGAGAAGTTAAAAAAAGGCGGCGTTAAATTTGGAGAGAAACGGCGCGCGCCTGTCAGCGCAAAATTTGCAGGCAAGACGTTCGTCTTTACCGGCGAATTAAAGGGCTATACGCGAACGGAAGCCGAAGAATTGGTACGGAATTTAGGCGGTGCTGCTTCATCGAGCGTGAGTAAGAAGACCGACTTTGTGGTAGTCGGAGAAAACCCCGCCTCAAAATATGATAAAGCAAAAGCGCTCGGAGTAAAAATTATAGATGAAAAGGGATTCGATAAAATGGTAAAGGAGAAATAACGATGATTAAGTTAAGACGGATTATCTTATTTGGAGTCATAGTTATTTTTATACTGAATCTTTTTGGCTGTGCAACTTTAAAGAAAAAATTTGTTCGTCCGCCCAAGAAGGGCAAGAAGACAACGCCGATTTTGGTAACTCAAGATTACAAGGGAATTTATTCCAACGAAGTGCTATATAATAACCATTTCGTATATTGGCGAGGGTGGACTGAGGAACTGATGGAGTCCTTATTTTCTGGTTTGAGCAATAAGCGACAGGTTCAGAATGCAACCGCTGCAATAGACGATATGAAGAGGATGCAGGATTTGTTAAGCAGCCCAAAAAAGGAGACGCTAGCGCCTCATATCAAAGTCTATGAAAGGATATTAGCAAAACTAAAACTTGGCCAGCCGAATCGCGTCGATGCGGTAAGGATGAGAAATGAGTTAGAAAAAGAGAGGCGAGTTATAATAAGGGAATTTCAGACCACGAAGGCAAAGGGGTTCATTATAAAAGAGGAAGAGCCGATAAAGCCGATTACTACGACAGAGCAAACCTTGCCTAAATAGATGGATTATATATTAGAGACAATCCCTGTCGGTCTTATGGAGGTCAATTGCTACATCCTTGGGGATAAAAGGACGCGGGAAGCGGTGATAATAGACCCCGGCGCCGATTATGATAGGATAAAAGAGCGATTGGAGAGGATAAAGGTTTTGCCTAAGTATGTTTTAGACACCCACGGTCATGCTGACCACATTGGGGCAAATGGACAATTTAAATTGCCGATTTTAATCCATAGGTTGGATGCGCTGTTTTTAAGCGACCCTAAGAAGAATCTCTCCACCATGTTCGGTTTAGATGTCGTCTCACCAAATGCGGAAAGATTATTGGAAGATAAGGATGTGATAAATATAGGCGATTTGGCTTTAGAGGTCATTCACACACCCGGACATACGCCAGGCTCAATTTCGATTAAGTGTAACGATCTGGTTTTTACCGGCGATACATTATTCTGCGAAGGCGTAGGTAGGACTGATTTTCCATATGCATCCGAAAAGGATCTGTTCAAGTCCTTACGTGAAAGATTATTGGTCCTTCCTGATTCGACGAGGATTTATCCAGGTCATGGCCCGGATTCAACTATAGGGCATGAAAGGGAACGCAACCCATTTTTATAAATGAAAGAGCTGATTAAAGAATTTTTAGATTACCTTTCGGTCGAACGGGGTTTGAGCAAAAACACCATAGAATCCTACGGGCGTGATTTGGAGAAGTACGCCGCGTTCCTAAAATCCAAAACGGTCAATTCCCTTGATAACGTAAAGCGACAAGATATACAAGATTTTTTGATGCGCCTTAAGGAGAAAGGCCTTAATACGAGTTCCATCGCTCGCAACCTCGTCGCTATTAAGATATTCCACAGATACCTTTTGAACCAGCGGTATATTAAGGGAGATGTTACCTCTGTGCTTGAGACGCCAAAATTATGGAAGACATTGCCTGATGTTTTGGATTTGAATGAGGTTGAAGCGATACTTGCGAGACCAAATATTCGGAATAAACAGGGCTTGCGCGATAAGGCAATGCTTGAGCTTATGTATGCAACCGGGATGCGAGTCTCGGAACTCGTCAATCTAAAATTGAACGATTTAAATTTAGATGTGGGATTCGTAAAATGTATTGGCAAAGGGCAGAAGGAAAGGATAATTCCGGTGGGAAGGAAGGCGAAGGAGGCGCTAAAGAAATATCTTGAGAAAGCACGGCCTAAATTTTTAAAAAGAGGGGAAGCGAACGCGTTGTTTTTAACCCGCTTAGGGAGGTCGATGTCTCGACAATCGTTTTGGCTGATGATAAAGCATTACGTTCGCGACGCCAGAATAAAAAAGAAGGTGACGCCGCATACCTTGAGGCATTCTTTTGCAACCCATCTTTTACAGCGGGGAGCGGATTTAAGGATAATTCAGGAATTACTGGGCCATGCCAGTATTTCGACAACCCAGATTTACACGCATATAAATAAGGAGAGGTTAAAACAGATACATCAGAAATATCATCCTCGGCCTTGAAATTTAAGTCTTGCTTGGCCTTCCTTTATTACTCGCTTAAGGTAATAAAGTGGCTAAAGTCATAAACCGGCTCTGCGCAAGACATTAAATTTCAAGGGCGAAAGAAATTTTGCGCCTGTAGCTCAATTGGATAGAGCGTTGGCCTCCGGAGCCGAAGGTTGTGCGTTCAATTCGCACCAGGCGCACCATAGACTAGACTAATAATGAGGAAGAAGATGGCGTTAATGCTGTGCCGTGAATGTAAAAAAGAAATTAGCTCACAGGCGAAAGTTTGTCCACATTGCGGGGCACCTTATCCTTTTCAAAAGGAATGGCAAGGTTGGGGAATTGACTGGAAAACCGAGAGTACCCTCTGCGGCTATCCGCTTGTGCACATCGCTTTCGGGCGTAATGCACAAGGAAAATTGCGGGTTGCTAAAGGTGTTATCGCTATCGGACAATTTGCAGTCGGCGCTATTACATTTGCTCAAATCGGCTTCGGCCTATTGTTTGGTTTTGGTCAAATTATTGTGGGACTTACGGCGGTGGCTCAGTTTGCATTCTCTTTGATATTTGGGGTTGGGCAAATCGCCACCGGCTACATCGCAATTGGGCAATTTGCGCTCGGTTACTATGCGTTAGCACAGACAGGATTCGCAAAATACCTTTGGAGTATTGAGAGAAAGGATATAGAAGTTTTAGAGTATTTACGTCAATTAGCAGAAAAATTAGGACTGTTGCCGGGTAAATAGTTCATTCTATAAGAGAAAGGGGGCATAGGAATGGGAAGACGCATCTTGGGATGTGTAGTTGTTGCGGCATTATTTTTCGGAATTATGGGCGTTGTAAATGCGGAACCTTCAGAGAGGATTAATAGCGATGCTTGCTTAAAAGAGGTAGGTTTTTATTCTGGTTGGGGAAGGGCTGATATAGGCGACGGCAATGATTATGATACTGTTTACATCGGAGGCCGCTTTGGGTTTAATTTAAAGAAGGCCCTTAAATGGAATGTGCCGGGTATGCTCTTATTTATGGTGGAGCCGTTTGTCAATCCGGTTACTGAACCGAGTTCCAATTATGAAGCTGGTTGCAGCTTTTTATTGAAATATGCTTTTCCGCTTGGTGAAAAATTTTATCCTTACATCGAAGGCGGTACCGGCGGGATATATATTTCGGAAAAGACCAAGCGGCAGGGTTCGCATGCGAATTTCGCTGACCAAGCTGGTGCGGGGATATATTATTTCCTGCGCGATGACCTTGCGTTAAATGTCGGGTATCGTTTCAGACATATCTCCAACCTTTCGACCAAAAAGCCGAACAGAGGTATAGATAGCCATTTCGCTTTAGCAGGAATTTCACTCTTTTATTGATGGATCTTATTGCCACTCATGCAAACGCTGACTTCGATGCCTTGGCATCGATGATAGCGGCGCGAAAGTTATATCCTAACGCTAGGCTCGTCCTTCCCGGGTCTCAAGAGAGGGCGGTTAGGGAATTTATGTCCTTAAGCGAAGATTTAGTAAAAATAGAATACGAAAAAGATGTTTCGATTGATGATGTCAATCGGTTGATATTAGTTGAGACAAGATTCAAAGACAGGATTGGAAGGATGGGCGAACTCCTTGGAAAGAAAGGAATCGAAATCCACGTTTACGACCACCACCCTCGCACAGGATACGATATTAAAGCTACCCTCGATGTCTTTAAAAAAGTTGGCGCAACCACGACGATTTTAACCGAGATAATCAAAAGACGCGGCATAAAAATTACACCGCTTGAAGCGACGATCATGGCTTTGGGGATTTATGAAGATACGGGTTCACTTACTTTTCCAACGACAACAAAAGCAGATATCGATATGGTGAGTTTCCTGATTTCGCAGGGAGCGGATTTGAATTTGGTCTCGTCCTTTTTAAGACGCCAGTTGAGCGATGAGGAATTAAAACTTCTTGCGGAGTTGATTAAAGCAACCGAGGTTCACATCATAAATGGCGTAAATGTAGCTATCGCGGCTTCGACAAACGAAAGTTACGTTGAAGATTTGAGCCTTCTTGCGTATAAATTGGAGGAGGTCGAAAACTACAACGTCATTTTCGTGATGGTTCAATCCGGCGATAAAATACAGTTCATTGCCAGGAGCAGGTTGTCGTTCGTCGACGTGGCTAAAATTTGCGATATCTTTGGTGGCGGCGGTCACCCATCTGCCGCAGGCGCGATCATCAAAGATTTAAACTTAACAGATACGAAGGCGAAGTTGATTAAATATCTTCGCCGTTATATACGGCCTAGGATAAAAGCAAAGGATTTGATTGCCACAAAGTCCATGGAGATAGATTTGAATGAAATAATTAGCGAGACGAAGAAGAAGATGCTTAGGTCAGACACGGAGTATGCTATCGTCCGTGATAGGCGGCGCATAGTTGGTATCATAACTGTTAAGGATTTGGATAGAGCTATATCCCGGGGTTTTGGGCATTCGCGGGTTAAAGGCTATATGTCGGGCAAGGTCTTTCCTGTAAAATCGGACACGCCAATATATACGATTCAAAAGATAATGCATGAGAAAGACGTTGGGTGTCTTCCGGTTGTCGAAGGGAAGAAATTACTTGGCGTAATCACTCGTTCTGATTTAATGCGCGCTCTTCACGGTGAGTTATTCCAAGCATTGGAAAAACAGCCGATCTCTGTGGTCAGACAAAGCGCGCCTTTAAATTTAGCTTCTCAAATTAAAAGGGCGTACCCTAAAAAGATTGTGGAATTATTAAAACTTATCGGAAGCATAGCCGATGAGATGGGATTTAAGGCATTCGCAGTCGGTGGCTTTGTGCGCGATTTACTTTTAGGTGTTGAAAATTTCGATATCGATATAGTTATAGAGGGAGATTCTATTGACTTTGCAAGGCGTTTTGCTAAAGAGGTCGGTGGAGATTATATTTACCATAAAAGATTTGGGACGGCAACCGTAACTATGCCCTGTCCCAAAGGTATCCCTATCGGTAAATTAACCGCTGGGGCATTTAAAATCGACGTTGCGATGACAAGGACAGAGGTATATGAACGACCAGCAGCGCTTCCAACCGTGAAATTTGGGCCTATCGAGAACGATCTTTTCCGCCGAGATTTTACGATAAATGCAATGGCGTTTAGATTAAACACCCTAGGCTTCGGTGAATTGCTCGACCCCTTTAATGGCAGAAAGGATTTAAGGGAAGGGAAGATAAGGGTTTTGCACGATTTAAGTTTCGTCGACGATCCCACGAGGATATTTAGAGCCGTCAGGTTCGAGCAGAGGTTCAATTTCGAAATTGAACCGCATGCCGAAAACCTAATCAAAAACGCCGTCGGATTAAGGATGATAGACCGTACTCAGAAACAGCGAATCAGAGAAGAGATTATAGCGATTTTAGGTGAAGCGGAGCCCTTTAAAGGAGTAAAACGGCTTTCGGATTTAAATGAATTGAGGTTTATTCATAAAGACCTTAAATTGAGGATTTCTATTGCGCATCTATTCGATTCGATAGGGGAAACTTTAAGTTGGTATGCGAGGGCAAATTTAAAAAGGAGAAGGTCACTCGATAGGTGGTTGATATATTTTATGGCATTACTTAACGGGCTAAGTTTAAGCGAGGTTCAGAAGATATGCGTTGAATTTGTTTTTGCGAAGGGCGATGTAATCAGAATTATTTCCTATAAAAGAAAGTCGAATAAGTTACTTTCGCTTTTGAGCAAGAAAGGAAAGTTAAAACCAAGCCAAATTTATAAATGGCTTGACCTTCTATCATATGAAGTTCTTCTAATGTTAATGGCGAAGTCCAAATCGCATACGGCGAGGCGCAGGATCATGGCATTTTTGACCAAATATTTAAACATAAAATTGAGCGTGCGTGGCGATGACTTTAAAAAGGCGGGCATAAAGCCAGGACCGCATTTTAAGGAGATGATGGAGAGCACATTACATGCGAAGATAGACGGCAGGATAAAGACAAAGGAAGAGGAATTAAATTACGCGTTAAAGTTGCGCAGATAATGATATGATAGTGGGGATATTAACCATTGAATTAAGGATGCCCGGGAATTCATCCCTGAAGGAGAAACGGATGGTGGTAAAAAGCCTAAAGGATAAGGTCAGGCAGAGGTTTAACGTCTCGATTGCGGAAATAGGCGACCACGATAAATGGCAACTTGCGACATTCGCAGTAGCGTATATCGGGACGGATAAAGTCCACGTCGACCAAGCTTTGTCAAAGGTCGTGGATTTCATTAAAGAATGCCGAGAGGTCGATTTAATCAACTACAATATGGAGTTATTATAATGAGCGGATTGAGGGCAGAAAAAATTGCTAATGAAATGAGGGAATATATATCTACAATAGTCCATGAGGAATTAAAAGACCCAAGGATAGGTTTTGTCACAATAACGAGGATCGAGGTTACTGCCGATATAAGAAACGCGAAGGTATTTTTTAGTGTATTAGGGGGTAAGGAAGAGAAGGAGCGGGCAATGGAAGGGCTTAATTCGGCGGTCGGCTTTATGAGGAAGTTACTTGGGACGAGGATGAGGACTAAATTTACGCCGGAATTAATATTTAAGTTGGACGAGTCGACCGAATATAGGCTCCACCTTAATGAGATCTTCGACAAAATTAATAAGGAGAAGAATAAGGAGAAATGAGCATAACGAATGTTATTCAGGCAATTCGCGGGAATAAAAGGTTTTTAATCGCGGGTCATATAAATCCTGAGGCGGATGCGGTGGGTTCTCAACTTGCCTTGGCGAGCTTACTCAAGCGGCTTAAGAAAAAAGTTTTAATTGTCAATGAAGATCCTCCGCCTGATTCGTGCGTTTTTTTGCCGGGAATAAAATCCATAAAATTATTTAAGGGCATAAAAAGAAAGGCCTTTAAAAAACCGGATTGTGCGGTTATAGTCGACTGTCCCGTCATAGAACGCATTGGTAGGGTCAAAGATTTAATAACTAAAGGGGTAACTTTAATAGATATAGACCATCATATAAGCAATGAAAAATATGGAGATATAAATTGGGTTGATTTAAAGTCATCCGCCGTTGGCGAGATGATATTTGAGATCTTTAAGAAATTTAAGTTGAAATTAAACAGAGATGAGGCGGTTCAACTGTACACGGCGATTTTAATAGATACGGGTTCTTTTAGATATTCAAATACTACCGAGAAGACTCATCGGATAGCGGCGGAACTTATAAAATACGGCTTGGATACAGACGGTATTTACGAACGGTTATATGAACTAAAGGCATTTCCGGCGACTCGATTACTAGGGCTGTCGCTTTCTACGATTAAGAAGGGTAGGGACGGAAAGGTTGCCTGGTTTTGGCTTACTAGAAGAATGTTGAGACAAGCCGGCGCAAAATTCGACGATGCGGAAAATTTTATAAATTACGCGAGAGCCGTTAAAGGGATTAAGGTAACGGTGTTTTTAAAGGAGACTGCTAAAGTGGGTAAGATTCAGATAAGCCTGCGCGGAAAAAGAGGCTACGACGTAAATAAAATTGCATCTAAGTTTGGAGGCGGTGGTCACGCCCGCGCCGCTGGATGTACAATTACGGGCACCCCTAAGACGGTGGAGAGAAAAATCTTAAAGGATGTTTTTAAGGTCGTTTAAAGATGGATGGGATTTTAATCGTTGATAAACCGAACGGTATGACATCGCACGATGTCGTCGATTTCATCCGCAAAAAATTTGGGATAAGTAAAGTAGGCCATGCCGGTACTTTAGACCCTACGGTAACAGGTGTGCTCATTATATTAATCGGAAGAGCAACGAAACTTTCCGCGCGATTTGCGAATGATGACAAAGAATATGAAGCGACTTTGGCTTTGGGCAAAAAGACAGACAGCGGCGATGCAGAAGGAAAGGTCTTATTTGAAGATAATTATGACAAAATCACAGAAGCACGTATCAGAGATATCTTTGACTCGTTCAAAGGTGAGATAGAGCAGGTGCCGCCGATGGTATCGGCTTTGAAGTACAGAGGAAAAAGGCTCTATGAATTAGCAAGGCGAGGAGAGGAGGCGCCAAGGAAACCGAGGGTAGTTCACATCAAAGAGCTCAAGATAAAAAATATTGATATTCCTCATATTGATTTTTCTGTAGTATGTTCAAAAGGAACATATATTCGGAAATTATGCGATGATATCGGTGATAAATTAGGATGCGGCGGACATCTTTCTTATCTGCGGAGGCTTCGTTCAGGAGAATTTACATTAGAAAAATCGGCCACCCTAGAAAAGTTAAAGTCGTTTTCAAAGGACGAATTGGAAAAACATCTTCTTAAAATATGAAGAGTACTGTTGCGGCAATCGGGATCTTTGACGGGGTCCACTTAGGGCACAAGGCGATTATTAAATCGGCTGTAAGGCGGGCAAGGGCTATTAAGGGCAGAAGCGTTGTTATAACATTTGATCCTCATCCCTTGAAAGTGTTACAGCCACATAAACCGATTCCGCTATTGATGTCAACTGCACATAGGGTAAAACTAATTAGCGAATTGGGCGTTGACGCTTGCCTGGTCCTTAAATTCGATAAGAAGTTTTCTAACCTCAAGCCGCATATCTTCGTTAAAAAAATTCTGGTCGATAAGTTAAAGGTCTGCGAAGTTTACATTGGAAGCGATTTTGTATTTGGAAAGGAATGCCAAGGAAATGCGATTACGCTTCAAAAGTACGGTTGGCGTTATGGTTTTAAAATAAAGATTATGCCGATGGTTAAACTTGCCGGAAAAGTTGTTTCATCTACTACGATTCGTAGTTTGATTACAAGAGGAAGATTAAATGAAGCAGCACGGATGCTCGGACGGCCTGTTACGGTTGTAGGGACTGTTATAAGAGGCACTTCTCGAGGAAAATCGTTAGGATACCCTACCGCAAATATAGACCCGCACCATGAGGCAATTCCCCCAAGCGGGGTTTATGCGGTTTGGGTCCGATTAAGAAATAGAAAGTACGGCGGGGCATCGTATATAGGAACGCGTCCAACGTTTGGAGAGAGAGAACCCGTAATCGAAGTTCACATCTTCAATTTCCGCAAGTTGATATATGGCGAGGATATCGAAATTATATTTGTTAAAAGGCTGCACGGCGAAAGAAAATTTTCAAGTCAACGGGAATTGGTGGAACAGATAAAGCGAGACGATATTAATGTTAGGCGGATTTTGAAGATGCTTTACTTTCAAAATAAATTGTGATATTATAACATCCAGAGTAGGAGGTGAAATTGATGACGATTACGAAGGAGGAGAAGAAGGGCCTGATTGAAGGTTTCAAACAGCACGATGGGGATACAGGCTCGACGCCGGTTCAGATTGCTCTTCTTACGGAGAGGATAAATCTTCTGACCGGGCATTTCAAAGTCCACAAAAAGGACCACCATTCCCGCCAGGGGCTTCTAAAACTAGTAAGCGAACGGCGTAAGCTCTTGGAATACCTTAAACGGGAAAACTCAGAGCAATATCAAGCAATTTTGGATAAACTTAATTTAAGGAAATAGGTCCTTCATCTTGCCTTAAATTTTTATGCTTTGGCGGATGGAGGTTCTAAGGATTTTTTGTTTTAATAAATAAGAGTGAGAATATGAGTGAAAATATGAGTGAAAAATTCGAAACGAAATTAGGAAGAAATAACTTATCGATTGAAACTGGCAAGCTCGCGAAGCAAGCCAACGGAGCGGTTACCGTCCAATATGGCGGAACCGTTGTTTTAGTCGCAGCGGTTGTGTCGAAGGAGCCTGCCGAAGCGCGGGCATCTTTTGTGCCGCTCACCGTAGAATACCAAGAAAAAACCTATGCAGCAGGTAAGATACCGGGTGGTTTTTTTAAGCGCGAAGGTCGCCCGTCTGAAAAAGAGATTTTAACCGCCCGCCTTATCGACCGTCCACTAAGGCCCCTTTTCCCCGACGGTTTTATGCACGAAATTCAGATTATGGCTATCGTTCTTTCTCACGATGGAGAAAACGATCCTGACATTCTGGCAGTAAACGGCGCGTCTTGCGCGCTCGTCATTTCTGATATTCCATTTGAGCATCCGATCGGCGCAGTCCGAGTTGGAATGGCCGATGGGGAATTTATAATTAATCCTACCTATGCTGAATTAGAGAAGAGCGCATTAGATTTGGTGGTTACAGGGACAAGGGACGGAATTGTAATGGTTGAAGCTGGGCTAAATGAGGTCTCAGAAGACGTGGTTTTAAAGGCGATTGAGTTTGGGCATAAAAATTTAATCGCCTCGATAGAATTACAAGAAAAGATGAAACAGAAGACGGGCAAACCTAAGGAGAAGAAAATTACAATTAAATTAGTAGATGAGGAATTATATAGGAAGGTTAAGGAGTTAGCTACTGATAGGATTAAGGAGGTAGAAAGCGTAAGCACGAAGGAGCAGCGCGAGGAGATAATAGATTTAATAACAAAGGATTTGGTTAAGGCAATAGTCGTTGAGGGCTCACCTTATACTGAAGATGATGTTAAGTCAGCGTTAATTGAGGTTGAGCGCGAAGAAGTCAGGCGCATTGTAATAGAAAAGAAGACAAGAATTGATGGACGTGGATATAGGGATGTGCGTCCCATCAGTTGCGAAGCAGGAATTTTACCGAGAACCCATGGCTCAGGGTTATTTACTCGTGGACAGACGCAGAGCCTTTCGGTTACGACTTTGGGAACATCGGCAGATGAGCAATTGATAGATGCATTAGAGGGCGAGACTTTCAAATCTTTTATGCTACATTATAGTTTTCCACCTTTTAGCGTCGGAGAAGTAAGACCTGTTAGGGGTCCGGGCAGACGTGAAATCGGCCATGGCGCTTTGGCGGAGCGGGGATTGAAACCGGTTATGCCTTCAAAAGAGGAATTTCCATATACCATCAGAGTCGTCTCCGAGGTTTTGGAATCTAACGGTTCATCTTCAATGGCGACCGTCTGTGCAGGCACTCTTGCGTTGATGGATGCCGGGGTTCCAATAAAGTCACCGGTAAGCGGCATTGCAATGGGTTTAATAAAAGAGAAGAACCTAGCGGTGATATTAACTGATATCTCAGGGTTGGAAGACCATTTCGGCGATATGGATTTTAAAATAACCGGCACGGAGAAAGGAATTACCGCTTTGCAATTGGATATAAAGATAGATGGCATAACGACCGATATCTTAAAAAAGGCACTTGATGAGTCAAACCAAGCCCGACTATTTGTCTTGGAAAAGATGAGAGAGGTTATATCTGCGCCAAGGCCGCAGATATCGCAGTACGCCCCGCGAATTGAGACCTTGAAGATAAATCCAGACAAGATAAGAGAGTTGATAGGTCCGGGAGGAAAGACGATTCGCAAAATCATAGATGAGACCGGCGTTACAATCGACATAGAGGATGATGGAAAAGTAAACATCGCTTCTACCGATAAAGAGGCAATGGAGAAAGCGATTGCAATCATCAATCGGTTAACCGAAGTTCCCGAGGTCGGTAAAATTTATATGGCTAAAGTAAAGAGGATTATGCCATTCGGCGCGTTCGTTGAATTCCTGCCTGGACAAGAAGGTTTAGTTCACGTTTCAGAGCTTTCGGATAAATATGTCAAGAACGTCGAGGATGAAGTAAAGGTCGGCGATGAATTTTTAGTTAAGCTGATAGAAATCGACGAGCAAGGCAGAATCAATTTAAGCAGAAAGCAGGCTCTTGGGCAAGGACGAAGAGGATAAAGAAGAAAGGAGACACAAGTAACGAAGTGAAGCAAGAGAGGATAAATGAGATTTGGGGCGTTCTCCTCTTTGCTATTACAATTTTAATTTTAGCAAGCCTTATATCATACGACCAAAATGACTTGTCCTGGTTTACATCCCACCCTAATATTTATACCAAAAACTATGCTGGTATAATCGGCGCCTATATCGGTACGGTCCTATTTTCTTTAATCGGTTTTAGCGCATATGTAATCCCAGTTTTAACTGCGACGTGGGCTATCGGGAAATTTTTGGGCAGGGTGCCGCAAAAATTTTATATTAAATTACTCGGCACATCTGTTTTATTTATCGCATTAAGTGCGTTCCTTAGTATGATAGGTCCGCCACAAAATGTGGTTAAAGTTCATAGAGGCGGACTGTTGGGTCTGTTTTTTTCAGATATTTTCATAAGGTATTTCGGCCGATTGGGCGCTTACATAGTGGTCATAACGTTAGGACTGCTTTCGGTTTTACTCGCCACCGAACTTTTGATACTCCCAATATTTTTATCTCTGGTAAACAGCATAACCGGGATCTATTCGAGAATTTTTAAAAAGAAACTTTATCTTTTAAAGGAAAGACGAGTTGAGAGAGAGACCCCATTAAAACGTGAAGTTGCGCCTAAGGCAGTAAAACCTGAACCACGGAAGATAATAGATATTCAAAAAATCATTAAGAAGGAAGAGCCCTCGCTCAAGCCGATTAAAATCACTAAACGGCTTGTCGGAGATTATAAGTTGTCCGATTTGAACTTATTGGATTCGCCGCCGCCTCTGGAAGAGAGAAAGATAAAAGAAGATTTAGATGCGAACGCCAGGATTTTACAAGAGACCTTAAGCGACTTTGGGATTGAGGTAAAAGTTGCAGCTGTTGAACGCGGTCCTGTTATTACGAGATATGAATTAGAACCTGCCCCCGGGGTTAAGTTAACGAGGATTACAGGTCTCTCCGACGATATTGCGCTTGCGATGAAGGCGCAGAGCGTAAGGATTGTAGCACCTATTCCCGGCAAAGCAAGGGTTGGGGTGGAAGTTCCAAATTCTTCGAGTGCATTTGTATATTTAAAGGAGATTTTACAATCGCCGGAATTTCAGCGTTCGCAGTCGAAATTGACTTTAGCGTTGGGCAAAGACATCGCGGGCGAACCCGTTATTGCGGATCTAGGAGAGATGCCGCATCTTTTGATTGCCGGAACAACAGGTTCCGGCAAGACCGTTTGCGTCAACGCGATTATTACTTCGATGTTATTTAACTCAACGCCTGATGAATTGAAGTTCTTAATGGTTGACCCGAAAATGGTAGAGCTTGCTGTATTCAATGGCTTGCCCAATCTTCTATGCCCGGTTGTAACCGAACCGAATAAGGTATCAGGCGCCTTAAATTGGGTAGTAAATGAAATGGAGTCGCGATATAAGTTATTTGCGCGGCTTGGAGTACGAAATATAGATATCTTTAACGAGAAGAAAAAAACGGGCGAATTCAACGGTCAGGAAGAGGTTCCCGACATCCTTCCGTACATCGTCGTAATAATAGATGAATTAGCGGATTTAATGCTTGTTGCGGCGCAGGATATCGAAAACGCGATTACGAGGTTATCGCAACTTTCGCGCGCTGTTGGCATTCATCTAATTTTAGCGACGCAGAGGCCGTCCGTAGATGTCGTAACCGGAGTTATAAAAGCGAATTTCCCTGCGCGAATTTCATTTCAGGTTGCGTCAAAAGTCGATTCGCGGACAGTATTGGATATGAACGGCGCGGATAAATTGTTAGGCAAAGGCGATATGTTATTTTTAAAGCCAGGGGAGTCGAAGCCGATTCGAGCGCAAGGAAGTTTAGTATCCGATCAAGAAATCGAAAGGATCGTTGAATTTATAAAGGAGCAAAGAGAGCCGGTATACGATGAGGATATATTGAAAGCGCAAGAGAGAAAAGTTCATGGGCGCACATTTGAAAAAGATGAGATGTATGAGGAAGCGGTGATGATGGTTTTGGAGACGAAGCAGGCTTCTGTTTCGATGCTGCAGAGGCGCCTGGGCTTGGGATACACAAGGGCCGCTCGGCTTATCGATACGATGGAAGCGGATGGCATAGTGGGGCCATATCGCGGTTCTAAACCGAGGGAGGTCCTCATCGAAAATATGGATGAAGTTAAGGCAAAATGGAGTCAATCGGGTCGCAGTTAAAGCAAGCTCGCGAAACTAGAGGCCTCTCAATAGAGCAGGCGCAAAAAGATACTCGTATTCATTCTAAGATATTAAAAGCGTTCGAAGAAGATAGGGTAGAAGAAGCAACCTCAAGCCCTATTTACATAAAGGGTTTCATAAAAAAGTACGCTGATTATTTGGGGCTCGACGGCAAATCGCTGGCAGATGAATATATTAAGGAGCATCCGAAATCAACAAAACAAGAGCTAATACTAAAAGGTAAGGGAGTTCCTTTTAGATTCCCCATAAAACGTTTAGTTTCAATTGGCGTTGTAGTTTTGATTATCATATTTGGACTTAGGCTTTTGGCCTTTATCGGTTCAAAGGCAAAAGTTGGGTTTAAACCGCGTCCTAAGGTCGCCAAACAAGTTGAAGTTGAAGGACCTAAGCAAACCTTAAAGTCAATGCCTTTAGAGACAAAGATTCCCCTAGCTACAAAAATTCCAAAAGGCGAAAACCTCTTTCTTACATTGACGGCTCGTGGTGACGTTTGGCTTAGAGTGACATCGGACGGAACCGTGGTATACGAGGATATTCTAAAAAGCGGCTCACAGGAAAGCTGGCAAGCCACTCAGTCGCTTGAGATTTCAACCGGCCGTGCCGAAGTGTTAAACGCAGAATTAAATGGCACGAAGTTAGGCACCCTTGGCAAGGGAGTTGTCAAAGGTATCCTCATTACCAGGAATGGCTTGAAATCGCCAAAGTAGATTACTCGTCCTTAAAAATGCCCATCAATGTTTCAATCCTCTCATTAGGTTGCGCAAGAAATTTAGTCGATTCCGAAGTTATGCTCGGTATTTTAAAAGGCGCTGGCTACAAAATCGTTGATGGCATAGATGGTGCAGACGTAGCCATTGTAAATACCTGTTCGTTTATAGAAGATGCAAAAAAAGAATCGATAGATGCGATATTAGACGTAATAGAATTAAAAGAGAAAAAGAAAATAAAGCATATCCTCGTAACAGGGTGCCTTCCGCAGAGATATAAAGGCACGTTGCAGACCGAATTGAAAGAGGTAGACGGGTTTATCGGCGTAAATGGCTTTGGAAAACTGCCTCAAATTATAAAGGCATTGGTAAAAGGCGAGAGGATAGCGGATATAAAATCCGTGCCTAAATATTTATACGATGATAAAACTCCCCGTATTCGTCTGACCCCAAAGCATTACGCATACGTAAAGATTTCTGAGGGTTGTTCACATAAATGTTCCTTTTGCGTGATTCCACAGTTACGCGGGCCGCATAGAAGCCGCAAGACGGACTCCGTTTTAAAAGAGGCGAGCGATTTAGTTAAAAGTGGCGCAAAAGAGATAAACTTGATCGGACAGGATACAACGCTTTATGGGATGGATTTATATAGGCGACTTGCCCTTGCCGAATTATTAAAAAAGTTAGTCAAGGTTAAAGGCGTAAACTGGATTCGGCTTTTATACGCCCATCCCGCCAATTTTACCGACGAGATTATAAAAATAATGAAGGACGAACCAGCAATTTGTAAGTATGTGGATTTGCCCATTCAGCATATAAATGACAGGATTTTAAAGATGATGAGGCGGGGGGCTTCTAAAAAGGCGATTTTAAATTTGCTCAAAAAATTGAGAAAGGAAATCCCCGACCTCGTTATAAGAACTTCGATAATTGTAGGTTTTCCAGGCGAAACAGAAGCGGAATTTAAAGAACTCCTTGAATTCATAAAGGATGCGCAATTCGAACGGCTAGGGTGTTTTGCCTATTCTAGGGAAGAAGGCAGTCCCGCTTATGATTTTTCGAGCCAAATTTCAGATGCAGAAAAAAAGTCACGATGGGATGAAGTTATGAAAGTCCAACAGGATGTCTCGCGCGAAAATAATCGTAAATTGATGGGTAGAGAGTTAGATGTTATAATTGATGAAAAGGATGACTCAGACCCTAATCTTTACTTAGGCCGTTCCCATATGGATGCGCCTGAAGTTGATGGGATAGTATATGTCAAAGGCTCGAATATAAAAGTGGGCGAATTTGTTCGAGTTAAGATTGTTGATACATATGAATATGATTTAGTGGGAGAGGCAACACGCAAGAATGAATCTACCAAATAAACTAACAATATCCCGAATTTTTCTAGCATTCCTTTTTATGTATTTCGTCTTTGCCCGTTGGACGGCGGCGAGGTATTTGGCGTTTATTACTTTTGCTATTGCTTGCTGGACCGATTATTACGATGGTTACGTAGCACGTCGCGAAAAACAGATAACCAATTTTGGAAAACTTATGGACCCCATCGCCGATAAGATTTTATTATTAGCAGCTTTTTTGGCTTTCGTCGAATTAAAACTCGTTCCCGCCTGGACCGTTGTCGTCATTGTCGCGCGAGAAGTTACGATTACAGGTTTAAGGATATTTGCTTTAGGCAGAGGCACAGTTTTGCAGGCAGAAGAAGCCGGTAAACATAAGACCGTTTCGCAGATGATTGCGATATTTACTATTTTGACCTTTTTGATATTAAAAGACACGGCTAAATTTTTCTTATTTTGGTCGGGTACAATCGAAAGGTGGTTTTTGGATTTAATATTTGTATTAATGGTAATAACCGTTGTCCTTACGCTTAGCTCTGGCATTTCGTTTTTACTTCGCAATAGGAGGATGTTCGCTTGAAGACGGTCGTTAAATGCTTAAGTAGTTTCTTCTATTTAGGCCATGTGCCTTACATCCCCGGATTCTTTGGTTCGCTCGGAGGGCTTTTGTTTTATCTTTTGGTAAGCTATAGTTTTACTTTATATATTGGCTCATTAGTCGTTTTAACGTTGCTAGCATTTCTTGTAATAAATAAGGCAGAGGAGATTTACGGTAAAAAAGATGCTAAACCCATCGTAATCGATGAAGCGGTCGGAATGATGCTGGCCCTGTTTTTAATTCCGACAAAGCCACTTGCGATAATCCTTGCTTTTATCTTTTTTAGACTTTTTGACGTTTTAAAACCATTTCCTATAAAATGGGCTGAAAAACAGAGCAGTCCATTAGGCGTCATGCTCGATGACATCATCTCTGGGATTTATGCGAATCTGTCGGTTCAAGTGCTCTGCATCTTAGCGACGAAGAGCGGGGTATAGATGGGACCTTGCGGAGTAAGTTGGCTTTTGAAAAGCGTTAGGTGGTCAACATCGATCTTTGAACTTGGCTCAAATTTTGTAGTTTCGATTATACTTTTTAATCTATCTTTGTTCTTCGGCGATTTGACCCTACCTAATGTAATATGCGGATGAAATTCCCTGTCCTCTTTTGGGATACCGATCTTCTCTAATTTATCCTCAAATTCTTTTGCAAGTTGAGAAGCTTCATCTTTACCCTCATCCACTCCCACCCAAATTATCCTTGGATAATCCAACCTTGGAAACGCTCCTATTTCTTTTAAACTTAAGACAAAGGGCTTGAAATTTTTGGCGACCTCGCTTAATATATTTTGGACATCTTTAATTTTTTTATCGTCGATACCTCCAAGGAATTTTAGAGTAAGATGAATGATTTGAGGGTCAACCCATTTCACATCCGCTTCGGATTTTTTTAAGGCGGATTGAAGCGAGGTTAGCTCAGAATGGGTTTCTTCCTTTAATTCTATGGCGATAAATGTTCGAATAGATTCAGCCATTTTTTAAAATTATACATTAATGTTTGATTTTGTTCAACTAAATGTTATAATTCTTATTAAAGGGAATGAGTTGATATGCCAAAATGGAATTACCTTAAATTTTGGATTATGCCAAACGCCGGCTACGATACGAGCCAAATGATGGAAAAAGAAATTGAGGCCTTTGAAAAAACCCATCCTAATATTAAGGTAGACCTTTACATCATTCCATGGTCTCAGTCCTGGCGGAAGATTATTACGGCAGCAAAGTCAAAGCAATTGCCCGATGTTTTTCAGATCGGCAACACCTGGACTAAAACCTTAACCGCCATTAATACGTTGGCAGATATAACCAAAAGGGTCCATGAAGATAAATTGAAAGACAGATTCTATGCCACTGCTTGGGCGACCTGCGAGGTTCAAAATGTAAATAGGATTTATGCCCTCCCATGGTTTGTAGATATAAGGATGCTCTTTTATCGAAAAGATCTTTTTAAAAAGGCGGGGCTGCATTCAGAAGATTTAGATAAGTGGGAATCGTTTGAAGAGGTTTGCCGAACGCTCAGCAGTTACGACTTCGGCGCAACTAAGATCGGGGCATTGGGCGTATCCGACCTTAAGGACCAGGGTTTGGTTCATGACGTCGCCCCATGGATTTGGGCTAGCGGAGGCGATTTTTTGACTGAGGATGGGACTGGGGCGGCGTTTCATAGAGGGGAATCGCTAAGGGGGATAAAATTTTATTTTGACTTGATGCAAAAAGGATATGCGCCAATATTTGATAGGAAAGTTCCTGGAATGCCTGTATATGAGTTTTTTTCTATGGGCAAATATGGGATGTGTTTTGTGGGCGCTTTTGTCGTTTCATATTTAATACCCGGCTTTTTTGGTGGTTCCATCCAACCAAGTTCCCAGGATGTAATTGAAAAAAATGGCGTCACATTCTTCCCTGCGGGTCCAGGCGGAAGATATACTTTCTGTGGGGGGAGCAATTTAGCGATTTCGAATTATTCGCCTTTTCAAGATGAGGCATGGGAGTTGCTTAAATTTTTGACCTCGAACGAAGTCCAGAAACGCCACTATCAACTATCCGGAGCGCTGCCAAGTGTAACGTCCGCTTTTAACACGTTGTTTAACGAAGGCACGGAACAACAAAAGGTGCTGATGGAATCATGTTGGAAATACGGCAGAAGTTATCTTCAGGTTGACTTTTGGGCGAGCATCGAATTCGTCCTTACCGAACTTTTTGGCAAAATCATTGACTCGATAAAGGCCAACGCCTATAATGAAAATTTCTTGATGGATGAAGTCAACAAGGCCGCAGAACAGGTTAATCACCTTTTATCTTTATAATGGATAAAGCAGAAAAGTTTCAAAAACATTTAAAGATCTTGCGGGAAGCGGTTCGAACTTTCTATCATTTCGAAATAGGGGTGGATGAGAAGTTAAAAATCAGCTTGAAGCTTTTGCTCGAAGACTTAGGTTTTGATACCGTTATGGTCTTGTTGTTCGACGAAGCTTCAAATGCCTTAGAATGCGTCCAGGCAATAGTAAGGGACAAGGGAATAATTGCTGGCGAAAGCAAGATTCCTGTAACAGATAAAAAGGGCGACTTAATAAGTGCGGTATTTTTAGGCGAGAGGGACAGCGCACTATGGGGCGATAACCTTCAAGTCTGTTTGAGACTGCAAGGCGGAAACGAGAAGATAGGCGTATTAATCGCCGATAAATTGACGAACAAGGTGCCAGTTACCGAAGAGGAGATAGTTTTTTTAAACGACTATGCGGTTGAATTTGGTAGGGGCATACAACATATTAAGGTCTTTCAAGCGAATTATCAGAAGATAGATATACTTTTGGCGTTGTCCAAAATCACCGAGGCGATGGCAAGCACAATGGACCTTAAATCGGTCCTTTCGATAATTCTAAATAGCGCCACCGAGGTATTAAAGTTTGATAGGGCGAAATTATACCTAATAAATCGAGAAAATAATTTTTTAGAGGGAGAGATCAGCGCTGACATAAGGAAGGTTATCAAGCCGATAACAAATGAGAAATATCCGATACAGCCCGGAGTCAACAGAATAGTCGACGTTTTACTCGAAAAGGAAACCGGACTGTCGGAGGGCAAATACATAGTTGCCGACCTTTTTCTCTATATGCCTTTGATGATGAAAGAGAACAAGATAGGCGTTTTGGTATTGGATAACATATTTAGCCGCCAGCCAATAACGAAAGATGATATAGAAAATATACGGACATTGATTAACCACGCTACGATCGCCATAGAGAATGCGAGGCTATACGCGAAGGTAGAAGAGCTTTCGATTCGAGATAGCTTGACAGGTTTATATGTCCGTCGGTATTTTTTGCAAAGATTGGAAGAAGAAGTAGCGAGGGCAAATAGGTTTGCCGAAAGCTTTTCGCTGATGATAATAGATATAGACGACTTTAAGAAATATAATGACCGTTACGGGCATCCGATAGGCGATGAGATACTAAGAAGTTTGGCTAATTTTATGACTCAAAAAAGACGCACCACCGATATACCTGGGCGCTATGGCGGGGACGAATTTATATTTATTCTCCCTAAGACTTCTCAGGATGGCGTCTTAATCGTGGCAAAGAGACTTCAAGACCTCGTAAAAGAATACCGCCTGAAATTCAATAATGAAGAAATAAGTTTTACATTAAGTATCGGAGTCGCCACTTATCCTTTGGATGGCACCACCAAGGATG
Organism: Candidatus Omnitrophota bacterium; assembly: GCA_043821025.1. Taxonomy (GTDB): domain Bacteria; phylum Omnitrophota; class Gorgyraeia; order Pluralincolimonadales; family CAZUZR01; genus JBDRDF01. Next base: position 16,731 of record JBDRDF010000010.1, on the reverse strand, counting down.
CGTTAATCCAAAAAGCAGACGAAGTGCTTTATTGGGCGAAACAACACGGAAAGAATCAAATATGCTCGGCAAAAGATTTAGCTGATAAATGAGAGAGCTAGAGACTTTTTCGGAGGATGTCCAACGCTGCCTGGGAGGTTTTAAATCTGATAATTTCGCGGCCGCCTGTGAAATGAAATTCGCGGCTGATGGTTTTTCCCAGAGCTGCAAGCGCTATATAGACCAATCCAATCGGCTTTGATTTAGTTCCACCCGTTGGTCCTGCGATTCCAGTGACACCTAATCCAAAAGTAGTTCCTGTAATTTGTCTTACGTTTTTTGCCATTTGAGCTGCAACCTGCGAACTTACCGCGCCGTGTTTTTTAAGCGTTTCGGATGGGACGTTAAGGAGAGTGACCTTCGCTTTATTTGAATAAGCCACAACCGCCATCTTAAAATATTTCGAACTTCCGGGAATATTCGTAATTCGATTCGATATAAGTCCCCCTGTACAGGACTCAGCAATTGCGAGTGTCTTTCGAGTTCGGCGAAGTAATTTTCCGACGATTTCTTCTAAAGTTTGCGCATCCCTGCCGAAGATATAATCCTTCAACCGCGATGTTATTTTTTTGTCCACCTTATTTATAAATGCCTTCGCTTGCTTTTCGTTTTTTGCCTTCGCCGTGATTTTTAACTCGATTAAGGCCGGATGAGCGAAGATTCCAACTGTAACAGGCGGCGGGCGTTTTAGAATATCCTTGACCTTATGGTTTACCTGTGATTCCGAAAGCCCTGTGATTTTAATCGTTCGGGTTTTTATCGTCCACTGCACCTTCGTTTTTTTCTTCAAATATGGAATTACATCTTGCTCGAACATCGGATTTAATTCTCTGGGCGGACCGGGAAGGGCAATCAATATTTTGCCGTCTTCCTCAAGGATCAATCCAGGCGCTGTTCCCACGTCGTTTCTTAGTGCAATAGCGCCATCTGGGATATGCGCTTGGCGGACATTCTCAATCGGCATTTTAATACATTGCTTCCCAAAATAGGTTTTAATTCGCTGTAAGATTTTCTTATCAAGGACTAATCTTCTAGTTAAAGTACGGGCAATCGATTCTAAAGTGATATCATCAACTGTAGGGCCTAATCCGCCTGTTGTGATTACAATGTCTGAGCGCGCTAACCCTTGTCTTAACGCTTGAACGAGTCGCTCTGGATTGTCTCCGACTGTAATCTGGTAGTAGACATCAATCCCTAATTCGGCAAGCTTTTGAGAAAGATATCGTTGGTTGGTATTTAAAATTTGCCCAAGCAGAATCTCCGTTCCTATAGCGATTATCTCCGCTTTCATCTTAAATGGTATTATAAAGCAGGGACAGTCCCTATGTCAATCGGAAGGGTGTCCCCTAAATAATTTTCGGCTCATCTAGTAAGCCATTTTTATAACCCAATAGTCTTGCTTTATAGCTACACCACCGATATTCGAACAGTTCTTTGGCAGCATTAGATCGAACAGGATTAAATTCTATATAGTTTATGCAGGTAAGAAGATATTCATCTTTCTGAATAACCATACTTTTGAAACGATTTTGCCAAAGATGCCCTACTTTATTATATTTTTCATTAAACCATACAGTATAGGATTGATTCAACCCCTGCATAATCTTAGGTAATTCTTGTGGCGCTTTAGGTTCAATGATTAAGTGAATATGGTTAGTCATTAGGCAATATCCATAGAGTTTAAAGCGGTATTTTACTTTATATTTGGCAAGCAATTTTAAGTATACTTCATAATCAGAGCATTCTAGGAAAATGTCTTGCTTTTGATTTCCCCTTGAGATAATATGATAACATACATTTTCTAAAAGTATTCTTGCGCTTCGTGGCATTGCTTTACCTCCTTTTTAAGGAAATAGACGCAAAATTATATGATTTTCTTTCACAAAAATTAAGGGCATTAAAAAGAAGGGACACCTTTTGCTTCAGCAGTGGGACTGTCCCTCATTTTTCTTTACAAAATTTTAAAAAAATTGTATAATTGTTGAAAGAAAATCCCTCATGGCTTCGTCAATTATGATGTCCACCGCAAATCATTGGGGGACGTCATATGCCATGTGTTATGGAAGATGACGAAGCCATTTTTAACCAAAAGGAGGGAAGGGATATGGTAAAGAGAGAGGAAAAAGAAGAAAAAGGGGAAGAGAAAGGCACAGGCGGAGAGCGACTAAAAGCGCTTGAATTAGCGCTTGCACAGATTGAAAAACAATTCGGCAAGGGCTCAATTATGAAATTGGGCCAGGATACGCATGCGAAGGTTGAATCAATCTCAACAGGTGCGCTTTCGCTTGATATGGCAATCGGCGTAGGAGGAGTTCCAAGAGGTCGAGTTACTGAAATTTTTGGACCAGAGGCATCTGGGAAGACCACGCTTTCGCTAAGCATAATTTCAGAGGCGCAGAAAAAAGGCGGAGTCGCCGCTTTCATCGATGCAGAGCATGCCTTCGACTCTACATATGCGAAGAAATTAGGCGTAAATTTAGACGACCTTTTGATTTCGCAGCCGGATTCCGGCGAGCAGGCGCTCGAAATCTGCGAGACCCTGGTTCGTTCAGGCGCGGTCGATGTAATTGCGATTGACTCGGTTGCGGCGTTGGTTCCGCGCGCTGAGATAGAAGGGGAGATGGGCGAATCGCATATGGGGCTTCAGGCGAGGCTGATGTCGCAGGCATTGAGGAAATTAACATCTTCGATTCGTAAATCAAAGACGTCGGTAATTTTCATAAACCAGATTCGCGAAAAGATCGGAGTGGTGTTTGGAAATCCCGAGACGACACCAGGCGGGCGCGCGCTTAAATTTTATGCATCTGTTAGGCTTGATATTAGGCGGATCGAAAATATAAAGGTCGGCGATGTAAGTATAGGCAGCCATGTGAGGGTAAAGGTTGTAAAGAACAAAGTAGCCCCACCTTTTAGGCAGGCGGAGTTCGATATAATTTATGCCGAGGGAATCTCAAAGGCAGGCGACATAATAGACCTAGGACAGAATTTAGGAATAATTCAGAGGACGGGAACATGGCTTGCTTATGGGGATGTAAAAATCGGCCAAGGAAGGGATAATGCAAGGAATTATCTAAAGGAAAATCCAAAACTCATTGCTGAATTGGAGAAGAAGATCAGAGAGAAAATAGAGGTAGGAATTTAAGTTTTGAGGGACGTGTCACTTTGGGATGTTCCACCATAGACTAGGCTGTCCCCAAAGGGAACGTCCCCTAAACACAAAGGGAACGTCCCCTAAACAGGAGGTAGAAGTACCTATGTTTAAACGCACTAATTTAACACTGATTTTGGGGGTTTTAGTTGTCGGTATAATATTTGGCCTTGTAATTTCAGCAAGGTTAAATTTAAATCCGATAGGCGATACGCAAGAGACCGCATCGTCGCCTGTCTCGGAAAGTTCAAACTACGCCAAAGCATTGGAGGAAGCGTTTATAAAGGTTTCGGATGAGGTTGGGCCCGCGGTGGTTTCGATTTCAACAGTCCATACGGAGAAGATTTCATCAAGACAATATTTCGGCCCTTTTAGAGACGATGAATTCTTCCGACAATTTTTTAAGGACTTCTTTGGCGAAATACCGGAGCGGGAGTTTCAACGCAGGGGATTAGGTTCAGGTTTCATCATTGACACAGATGGGTATATTTTGACAAATCAACATGTTATCGAAGGCGCCGACAAGATAGAAATAACCTTGGCCGATGGCAGAAAATTTCCGGCGAAGGTAAAAGGTCAGGATCAAAGGTCTGACCTCGCGGTGCTAAAGATAAATGCGAAAGATTTACATGCGGTGGAATTGGGAGATTCAGATAAAGTAAGGATCGGCCAATGGGCAATTGCGGTCGGCAATCCTTTCGGAATAGCAGCAAAACCCACAGTTACGGTGGGAGTTATCAGCGCCTTGAATCGTTCGCTCCCCCGCACTATGTATAGGAATCGTGATTATTCAGATTTAATCCAGACCGACGCTGCGATTAATCCGGGCAATAGCGGCGGACCTTTAGTCGATATAGAAGGAAGGGTAATCGGAATAAACGTTGCGATAGTTTCAACTACGGGCGGATATCAGGGAATTGGCTTTGCAATTCCGATAAATATTGCAAAGCAAGTGCTCGGCGATTTAATCCAAGGCAGGAAAGTCCTATACGGTTGGCTCGGAGTTAATGTGCAGGACTTAGACGAAGATTTAGCGAAACAATTCGGGCTTTCAGAAACGAAGGGAGTTCTGGTTGCAAAGGTTTTAACCGACAGCCCAGCAGAAAAGGGCAAAATGAAAAATGGCGACATAATAAAGACCTTCGACGGTCAAAAAGTAGAAAACGTGCGCGAGCTTTTAAAATTAGTCGGAAGGGCCAAGATAGGTAAGAAAGTAAAGGTCGGAATCTTACGCGATAAAAAGGAGATGGCCTTAGAGATTGAAATTGCGCAGCGCCCTGAAGAGATTGAGAAGTTTGCAGAAGTTGCATTAGGCGCTTGGCGTGGTATAGAGGTTCAGGAATTAAATGAAGAAGTAGCGAAAAAATATCAGATTACCGAAAAGGAAGGGATTGTTATTGTAAATGTTGAGCCGGCAAGCCCTGCGGATTTAGCGGGTTTAAGGCGCGGCGATGTAATCACTGAAATAAATAGGCGTCCCGTTAAGAATTTGAATGATTATAATAATGCCATTAAATCGGTGAAGGGCGATATATTAGTTCGCACTTCGCGTGGATATGCGGTAATTAAAGAGGAAGCAGTAGAGGAAAAGCAAAAGGAATAGGGAAATTGAAATAGATAAAGAATTGCTTCGAAAGGCGAAAACCGATGCTTTAAGGCTTTTAAGGTTTCGGCCTCGCAGTATTAAAGAGATGGCCCAGCGGTTAAAGCAGAGGGGCCATCAGGGATTTATAATTGCTCAAGTAATTAAAGATTTAGAAGAGAAGAAATTCCTCGATGATAAGGCATTCGCGAAGCTTTGGATCGGCGATAGAATTACTTTACGCCCCAGCGGCAAGAATTTAATAATAAAAGAACTAAAATCTAAAGGTGTAAGCGAAAAGATAATAGATGAAGCATTAGATGAATTTAAGGGCGCATATGACGAGTATGAGATTGCGAAAGTATTGGCACTTAAAAGGGCTGAGAGGTTTAAGGGATTAGAGGAAGAGAAAGCCGTAAAGCGGCTTTTTGATTTTTTATCAAGGCGCGGTTTTTTATATAACACGATTTGGAGAATTCTAAAAGAGATCTACAAGGACGCTTAAAATAGAGCCCTAATATTAGCTCCCCGACAAAGACATGACCACTGATGAACTTAGGAAGATTTTTTTGTCCTTCTTTGAATCGAAGGGCCATGCGATAGTTCCTTCCGATTCGTTAGTCCCCAAAGACGACCCGACAGTCCTATTCACAAGCGCTGGAATGAATCAATTCAAGGACTATTTTTTAGGCAAGAGGAAGGATTTGAAGCGCGCCGCAAGTTGCCAGAAATGCCTTAGGACCGGCGACATTGAAAAGGTGGGCCAAACGCCGGCGCACCATACCTTCTTCGAAATGCTCGGGAATTTTTCATTTGGCGACTACTTTAAGGATGAGGCGATTGCGTGGGGCTGGGAGTTTATGACGAAGACGCTCAATTTAAAGGAAAAGGATTTGTGGGTTTCGGTTTATGTAGATGACGATGAAGCGTACAAGATTTGGCGGGACAAGATAAGGGTACCGGAAGATAAGATTTTAAAATTTGGAGCGGAAGAAAATTTTTGGCCATCAAATGCACCGCAAGATGGTCCGGACGGGCCTTGTGGACCTTGCTCCGAAATTTATTATGACCAGGGTGTTGAGGTTGGCTGCGGCAGGCCTGATTGTAATCCCGGCTGTGATTGTGGTAGGTTCGTCGAAGTTTGGAATTTAGTTTTTACGCAATTTAATAGGGTGGGCGTAAATAAATTGGAACCGCTGCCAAGCAAAAATATAGATACTGGGATGGGGCTTGAGCGCTTGGCTTCTGTAATGCAGGGTAAGAGGACAAATTTTGAGACGGATGTCTTTAAGCCGATAGTAAATGGAATATTAAATTTAATAGACGAACCTAAGATGCGAAGTTACGCCACTCGAGAGGGATTAAACCATCTAAATGCGATAGCGGACCATATTAGGGCAACTGTATTTTGCATCGCTGACGGAGTTTTGCCCTCAAATGTCGGAAGGGGCTATGTTTTAAGGTCACTTATTAGACGGGCAATAGTTCACGCAAAATTTCTAACTTTCAATAAGCCCTTTCTTTACAAATTAGTAGATGCGGTGGTTCGGGCGATGAAAGGCGGATATCCGGAAATTGAAGCGAGAAGAGAAAATATAAGTTTAATTATAAAATCAGAAGAAGAGAAATTTTTCCTCACAAGCGAAGTAGTGCAGGGAGAATTGGATATTTTGCTGGCGAGTTTAAGAGAACAAAAAAAAGATACCATTAGCGGAGAAGAAATTTTTTATTTTCACGATACAAGGGGATTGCCAGTAGAACTCATAAAAGAGGTTGCGGCGAAAGAAAATTTAAAACTTAACCTTAATGGTTATGAGAAGTTAATGGAAGAGCAGCGCGTAAGGTCCAGGGGCGCTACGAGACTTACAGGAGAGATATTTGCACAAACCTTAACAACACTCGTTACAAGTTTAGGAATTAAGACAGAGTTTGTAGGATATGAGAAATTAGAATGCGATGCAACGATAAAAGCCATTATGAAAGATAATAAAATAATAAATGAGGTTACCGCACCCGCTGATATCGCGATGGTTTTGGATGTTACGCCATTTTACGGGGAAACTGGCGGGCAAGTCGGCGATACAGGAGTAATCGAAGGCGGCGGGTTTAAAATTGAAGTTTATGACACCAAGTTAATCGAAAAGACGCAACTGCATTTAGGAAAACTTAAGGAAGGCAAGGTTAAAATCGGAGACAAAGTTAAGGCGCTCGTCGATAAAAAACGAAGGCAAGACATCGCAAGGCATCACACTGCGACGCATCTATTGCAGGCGGCGCTTCGAACCGTATTAGGTCCGCACGTCCAGCAGTCTGGTTCGCTTGTAGCGCCAGACAGATTAAGATTCGATTTCACGCATTTTAAGGCGATCGACGAGGAACAACTTAATAGAATTGAAGATGTGGTAAATGAATATATCAGACGCAACGACCCCTTAAAGATAGAAATGATGGATTTAGATGAGGCCAGGCGTTCAGGGGCAACTGCCTTGTTCGGTGAAAAATATGACAAACGAGTGCGGGTGATTACTATCGGAGATTACTCAAAGGAATTATGCGGTGGAACGCATTTAAAATCGACGGGCGAAATCGGAATATTAAAAATAATCGGTGAGGGTTCAGTCGCGGCCGGCTTAAGAAGGATTGAAGCGATAGCGGGAGAGGTTGCGTTTAAACGTATTAAAGAATCCGAAGAGGCGCTAAAAACAGTTGCCGAAATGCTAAAGACAGAGCCGTCGAAACTTCCAAGCCAAATTGAAAAATTAATCGACCGAATTAAAGGACTTGAGCGCCAATTAAAAAATTACGAATTTAAAAACTTAAAAGAGAAAGCAAAAGAACTTGTATCTATGAAGGAATTTGTGGATAATAAGACATATTTGGTTGCGAAAAGGTTGGATGATTTTGCTCCTCAGACTTTGGTGAACCTTACCGATGAGATAAAGGCGAATTTAGTTCAAGGCGGAATTTCAATTTTGGGGGGCGTTTTCGACGGAAAGCCATTTATCGTAGCGGCTTTAACGAGGGACCTCGTAAAGAGGGGAATGGATGCGCGTGCAATAATCGGTGAAGCAGCTAAGGTAATTGCTGGAGGTGGGGGCGGTCGTCCAGATTTGGCTCAAGCAGGCGGTAAAGATGTTTCAAAACTTGATGAGGCTTTGAAGATAGCTAAACAGGTAACGAGGGAACTTATAAAATGAAATTCGTGAGATTATACAGCAAGGAATTTGAAAAACTTTGTAACAGGTATAATTGCCGCAAAAAGCAAATCCAGGAAAGGGTAAGCAAGATAATCGAAGATGTCCGCCTATATGGCGACGATGCGCTCATTAAATATACAAGAAAATTCGATAAGGTAAAACTCACTCAGCGGCAACTTAAGGTTACCGAGAGTGAAACAAGCGAGGCATATCAAAATATAGATTCGGAATTCATAGCTATACTGAAAGACGTGATTGAAAATGTCAATCGTTTTTATAAAAGGCAAATTAAGAAATCTTGGCGTGTCCTTAATGAGGACGGCGTGATTTTGGGCGAGAAATGCGAGCCGATTGAGAGGGTTGGGATTTATATACCTGCAGGTACTGCCCCGCTCGTTTCAACAGTTTATATGACTGTCCTGCCAGCAAAAATAGCAGGCGTAAAGTCAATCGTTTTAGCCACACCCCCCAATAAATATCAAAGCGTAGACCCATATATTTTAGTCGTGGCGAATTTGCTGAAAGTAGATGAAATTTATAAAGTAGGAGGAGCGCAGGCGATCGCGGCACTCGCATTTGGAACGAGGACAATCCCTAAGGTGGATAAGATAGTCGGTCCCGGGAACGCTTACGTGACAGAGGCAAAGCGACAGGTATTTGGGTACGTTGATATAGATATGATAGCAGGACCTTCAGAGGTCGTATTAATTGCAAACAGGTCAACAAACCCTCTATTTGCGATGAAGGATTTGGAGGCACAGAGCGAACACTTTGGCGGACTCTCTATTTTAGTTACGACTTCTAAGCCGCTCGCGAAGACCCTTAAGAAGGAAATAGAAAAAGGATATATAATTTTGGCGAAGAATTTAGATGAGGCATGCGATATCGTCAATCGCTTAGCGCCCGAACATCTTCAGGTTATGATTAAAAATCCGCAGAAGGTTTTGAAGAAGATAAAGAACGCTGGCGCGATATTTTTGGGTCAATATACGCCGACTGCAGTCGGAGACTATGTTGCGGGCCCTAGTCATGTTTTGCCCACTGGCGGAACGGCAAGGTTCTTCTCGGGTCTCGGAGTAGAGGATTTTATCAAGTCCTCTCACATTATATCATATTCGAAGAAAGCGCTTGAGAAGGCGAAAAAATCCATTGAAAAGATTTCTACATTGGAGGGGTTAAATAAACACTTGGAATCCATTAAGGTGAGGTTTTTAGATGAGAAAAAGAGTGGGTAAGAGTAAGAGAAAGACGACCGAAACAGCCGTTGATGTTGAATTGAATCTCGACGGCAAAGGAAAGTCACAGGTCGATACAGGAATTGGATTTTTAGACCATATGCTCACATTATTTGCGAAACATGCGCCCTTCGATCTGAAGGTAAAAGCAAAGGGTGATTTGGATGTTGATTTGCACCATACAAATGAAGATATAGGGATTGTTTTAGGCGAAGCGTTTAAGAAAGCCCTTGGAGATAAGAAAGGAATCAGGCGATTCGGCTCAATAAATGTGGCTGTTCCAATGGAAGAAGCTTTAGCGCGCATCGCTTTGGACATAAGCGGACGACCTTCGCTTCATATGAGGCGTGTTGAGGAAAGAGAAGTTTATCCTGATCTTTCAAATAGAGAAGGTTACACGCTAAACGACGCCAAACAGTTTTTACAGGCTTTCGTAAGGGAAGCCGGAATCAATCTTCACATTGAATACCAAGGCGAAGATTTGCATCATGTCTTGGAGTCTATCTTTAAAGCGCTGGGAAGAGCCCTTTGCGATGCAACGAGGATAGATCCCCGTATAAAAGGTATTCCATCCACGAAAGGAAGATTGTAAAAAATTATACAGGAATTGGGTCCGTTTCCCAAAGTGCCAGGTCTCAAGTTTGTGAGCTTGAGAAGTGGCTCCACAAGAAACGGACCCCCCTTTTAACAAATATCAAAATGATAACTATTATAGATTACGGGATGGGGAATCTTCGGAGCGTCGCAAAGGCATTTAAGAAGGTCGGTTCTGAGGTTTTAGTAACGGATGACCCGAAGATAGTTTCTAAAGCAAGTAAGTTGGTCGTGCCGGGTGTAGGTGCTTTTAAAGATGCAATGCGCGAATTAAAAAGCCGGCGCTTAATAGAACCGATTAAGGCATTCATTAAAAACGGCAGACCTTTTTTGGGGTTATGCCTCGGCCTTCAGCTGCTTTTTTCTGAGAGCGAAGAAGGAGGTAAGAGTAAAGGGCTCGATATCATTAAAGGTAGAGTTTTAAAATTTACATCGAGGGGTTTAAAGATTCCTCAAATGGGTTGGAACCAGATAAAAATCAAATATCAAAAATCAAAATCCAAAAATTTATGTCCGTTGTTAAGGGGAATTCCTGATGGGGCATATATGTATTTCGTGCATTCGTATTATGCAGAGCCGAAAGATGACTCCCTGGTTGTTGCCCGGACAGATTATGGGGTTGAATTTTCGTCGGTAATTTGGTCTAAAAATGTTTATGCGGTGCAATTTCACCCGGAGAAAAGCCAGAGATTAGGCCTTAAAATTTTAAGGAACTTTGTCAAAGAATGTTAGTGATTCCTGCGGTTGATATAAGGAATGGCAAGGTGGTTCGGCTGTTTCGAGGAGATTTCTCCAAGGAGACCGTCTATTCCGACAATCCGGTTAAAACGGCGATTAAATGGCAGAGCGAAGGCGCTAGACGTCTTCACGTCGTTGATTTAGATGGCGCCTTGGAAGGGCAGTTGAAGAATCTTGTTTGGATAAGAAAGATTACCGCCTCCTTGGATATTCCAATCGAAGTAGGTGGCGGCATTCGTACAGAATCGGATTTAGAGACGATAATCAATGCTGGCGCCTCATATGCCATATTAGGAACCAAAGCTTGCGAGGACGAGGATTTTTTAAAGAGGGCTGTCGAAAGATACGGCGATAAGATAATCGTGAGCCTCGATGTTAAAGACGGGTTACTGCAAACGAAGGGCTGGGTGAATCCAACTGAAATCAAAGCGATAGACTTTGCCCAGAGGATTAAGATGCTGGGCGTAAAGACCGTTGAATATACCGATATTTCAAGGGACGGAACTTTACAGGGGCCCGGCTTTGAGAATATATTGAAATTTTTAGGAAACGTTAAAATCGATATGATAGTTTCAGGCGGAATATCGTCGTTGGCGGATCTGAAAATCCTAAGGGACTACAACAAAAAAGAGATAATCGGTGTAATAGTCGGGCGTGCCTTGTATGACAACAAAATTCTCCTTAAGGAAGCAAATAAGATATGTTAGCGAAAAGAATTATACCTTGTTTAGATGTGAAAGACGGGCGAGTTGTAAAAGGAGTCAAATTCGTTAATCTTCGCGACGCCGGTGACCCCGTCCGAAACGCCGCTTTTTACGAAAAAGAGGGGGCAGATGAATTGGTATTTTTGGATATCACTGCCAGTTTCGAGGATAGGGATATAATGTTGGATGTTGTGAGGCGAACAGCCGAACAAATATTTATGCCTTTGACGGTTGGCGGTGGGATTCGAGACATAAATGATATCCGCAATTTACTGAAGGCGGGAGCAGATAAAGTTTCAATCAATACCGCTGCCGTAAAAAATCCGGAGTTGATTTCGAAGGCTTCAAGAAGATTTGGCAGCCAATGTATCGTCGTAGCTATCGATGCCAAACGGAAAGGAAAGAATTGGGAAGTTTATATAAACGGCGGCAGAACGCCGACCGGGAAAGATGCTGTAAGATGGGCGAAAGAAGTAGAGAGTAAAGGAGCGGGAGAAATTTTACTTACCTCGATGGATTGCGATGGGACAAAAAAAGGATATGATTTGGAATTGACGAGGAGAGTTTCAGAAACGGTTAGAATTCCTGTTATAGCATCCGGCGGTGCAGGGAAATTAGAACATCTTTACGAGGCCTTAAATAAGGGGAGAGCCGATGCGGTGCTGGCTGCGTCTATATTTCATTATCGTGAATTTAGCATAAAAGAGACAAAGGAGTATTTGCGTAGGAGAGGAGTGCCGGTTAGGCTATGAAAAAATTTATTGCGAGGTTAAAATTCGATAAGGCAGGGCTCATTCCAGCTATTATACAAGATTATAAAAGCGGCGAAGTATTGATGATGGCGTATATGAACAGGGAATCTTTAAGGCGGACCATATCTACTGGCAGGACGCACTTCTATTCGCGCTCAAGAAAAACATTATGGTTAAAGGGCGAGACATCAGGGCATATTCAGAAGGTTAAGGAGATACGCTTTGACTGCGATGCGGATTGTCTGCTAATTAAGGTAGAACAAAAGGGCGGAGCCTGCCATATGGGATACCGCTCGTGTTTTTATAGAGCATTAAAAGATAAAAGGGGCAATATAAAAATCGTCGGAAAAAAAGTATTTGATCCTGACAAGGTGTATAAGCAATGACGAATTTTATTCCGAGCAAAGAGGAATTTATAAAATTAACTAAAAAGGGAAATTTAATTCCGGTCTATAAGGAGATCTCCGCTGACTTAGAGACCCCCGTCTCTGCTTTTATGAAGATAGACAGAGGCAACCATTCCTTTTTATTTGAGTCGGTCGAGGGAGGCGAGAAGATAGCGCGTTATTCTTTTTTAGGCGCTGAGCCGTCCCTGATATTTAAAAGCAAGGGCAATCGTATCGAGATTACTGAAAACGGGAAATCGTCTGAGTTTACCACGCCATTAGATCCCCTTTTTGAAATGAAAAAGGTATTAGAGAGGTATAAGTTCGTTCCGATAGAGGGGCTTCCGAGGTTCTGCGGGGGGTTAGTGGGGTATATGGGATATGATATGATCAATTTCTTTGAGGAATTGCCGACTAAAAATCCCGACGATTTAGAACTTCCGGATGCGGTATTCTTGTTGACCGATACGATACTGATATTCGACCACGTAAATCATTCAATAAAGGTTGTATCTAATGCATATATAAAGGATAGCCCATCGAGCGCCTACAGGGAAGCAACTAAGAGAATAGACAATTCAATCAAATTGCTAAGTCGTCCTATTCGGAAAGAGGCTCGTAGATCAAGAAAAGCCTCAAGAGCAAAATCGAGCATCATATCCAACTTTACAGAAAATGGATTTGTAGAGGCGGTTAAAAAAGCAAAACATTATGTTAAAATCGGCGACATTATTCAGATTGTCCTTTCGCAAAGATTTAAGACCGGATTTAATTATGCGCCGATTGATTTATATCGTCGTCTTCGGATGGTCAATCCCTCGCCTTATATGTATTATTTGAAGTTGAATGATATGGCCCTTGTTGGTTCTTCGCCGGAATTAATGGTAAGGTGCGAGGACGGCATTGTAGAATTAAGGCCGATTGCAGGAACTCGGCCCAGGGGCAAAACCGAAGAAGAAGATAAAAAATTGGAAAGAAATTTGCTCGCGAGCCCAAAAGAAAAGGCGGAGCATATTATGTTGGTGGACTTAGGACGCAATGATATAGGAAGGGTCTGTAAGTACGGCACGGTTAAAGTGTCGGAGTTGATGGTCATCGAAAGATATTCTCACGTGATGCACATCGTAAGCGAATGCGTGGGAAAGCTCCGTAAGGATAAAGATCAATTCGATGTGGTAAGGGCTACTTTTCCAGCAGGCACGGTTACGGGCGCACCAAAAATCCGCGCAATGGAAATCATAGAGGAATTGGAAAATGTAAAACGTGGTCCCTATGCAGGGCTCGTCGGTTATTTTAGTTTCTCAGGCAACGTAGATACATGTATAAATATCCGCACGATTTTAGTAAAGGATAAAAAAGCATATATACAGGCAGGAGCCGGCATCGTTGCTGATTCAAACCCCGATAAGGAATATCAGGAGACGATAAATAAAGCAAGGGGAATGATCAAAGCGATTGAGTTGGTCGGGGGGACGTTCCCCAAGGTGCCAGGCTAATCAGTTATAACTGATTCAAAAAAGAATAGTTATAACTGATAATTTCAGAAAGGGTGTCCCCTTGGGGAACGTCCCTTTTAAGGAATAAAGAGATGATTTTGATGATAGATAATTACGATTCCTTTACATATAACCTTGTCCAATATTTGGGTGAATTGGGTGAGGATTTAAAAGTTGTAAGGAACGATAAGATTACCTTGAAAGAGATAAAGGCGTTGCGCCCGAAAAGGATAGTAATCTCGCCGGGTCCTGGAAGGCCTGATGACGCAGGGATTTCTAAAGACGTAATTAGAGAATTGGGCGAAGATATTCCAATTTTAGGGGTTTGTCTTGGGCATCAATGTATAGGAGAAGTTTTCGGCGGGCGGGTCATAGGGGCGACGAGGCTTATGCATGGCAAAACGTCTTTGATTTATCATAATGGAAGAGATATCTTTAAAGGCATATCTAATCCTTTTGAGGCGACTCGATATCACTCTCTTATCGTCGAACGAGAAACACTGCCTAAATGTTTGAATATAATAGCAGAGACGCAAGAGAAAGAGATTATGGGGCTTAAACATAAAAAATATCCGATACGGGGAGTTCAATTCCACCCCGAGTCTATTTTGACGAAGGAAGGCAAGAAGATATTAGCAAATTTTTTAAAGGCGTAAACAATGATTAAGGAATGTATTGCAAAGTTGGTCAAAGGTATTGACCTTTCGCCGTCAGAGGTTGAATCTGCGATGGAGGAGATTATGACTGGGCAAGCTCTCCCGACACAGATAGCGTCCTTTTTGACCGCGATGCGAATGAAGGGCGAGACGATAGATGAGATTGCCGGTGCTGCGTCTATTATGCGCAGGCATGCGACTAAAATTGCGACTAAACACCCCTATGTTTTAGATACCTGCGGGACAGGAGGGGATGAAGCGCATACTTTTAATGTTTCCACAGTTGCTGCCTTTGTTGTTGCAGGTGCTGGCATACCCGTTGCCAAACATGGGAACAGGTGCGTTTCATCAAAATGCGGCAGCGCAGATTTATTGAAAGCGCTCGGCGTAAATATCGATGTAGAGCCGGGGGTAATTTCTAAGTGTCTCGACGAAATCGGAATTGGGTTTTTGTTCGCGCCGCTTTTACATAAAGCGATGCAATATGCTACTCTCCCCCGTCGAGAAATAGGAATTCGCACCATATTTAATATCTTAGGACCTATGACTAACCCTGCCGGCGCAACACATCAGTTGTTAGGAGTTTATGATGGTGAATTAGTTGAGCCCATTGCAAAAGCATTAGGAAAATTGGGTTCGAAGCATGCCTTAGTCGTTCACGGCCTAGACGGTTTAGATGAGGCAACCACAACGGATGAGACACAAATTTCAGAATTAAAGGATGGAATGGTCAAGAGCTTTAGGATTTCACCGACAGATTTCGGAATTAAAAGGGCGAACCTTGAGGACTTAAAGGGCGGGGATTGCGATTACAATATAAAGATAATGATGGATATCTTGAACGTTAAAGAGGGACCGCCATATGACATCGTTATTTTAAATGCAGGTTGTGCGATATACGCAGCCGATATAGCCGAAGATATAGGCGAGGGAATTGAATTAGCGAGAAAATCTATTGCTTCAAAGTCAGCGCTTAAAAAATTAGAGGGGTTAAAAGAATTTACAAATAGGGATTTCTAACGGGATGAAATTTTTAGAGGAGATTTTAGAGCACAAAAGGAGGCAAATCGAACAAGCGGAGAGCCGCTTGCCAAAAGACGAATTAGAGAAGAAAATTACCGTTACAAAAAGGCGAGATTTCAAGGGCGCAATTTCTAAAGGAAACAAGACAAATCTAATCGCCGAATTAAAAAAGGCTTCTCCATCGCAAGGGGTATTAAGGCATGAATATGAGCCGAAAGAGATCGCAAAAATTTATGAGGAAAATGGAGCGGCAGCGATTTCAGTCCTTACGGAAGATAAATATTTTCAAGGCAACCTTATACATTTGAACATCGTAAGAGACGCCGTGGGCTTGCCGGTTTTAAGAAAAGATTTTATAATATCAGAATACCAAGTTTATGAATCGGCGCTGGCAAACGCCGATGCCATTTTGCTTATAGCCTCTATATTGGATAAAGGCATGTTAAGGGGTTTATATAATGAAGCGAAGTCATTAGGAATGGATGTTTTGGTTGAGGTGCACGACGAGCGTGACCTAGACAAGGCGCTTAGTACCGCCGCCGAAATCATAGGTATAAATAACAGAAATCTAACGACTTTTGAAGTCGATTTAGAGACTACGCTTGAGTTAGCGCCTAAAATCCCGCAAGATAAAATTATCGTCTCAGAGAGCGGTTTCAGCGATTACGAAGATGTAAAAAAGGTTGGGGAAAGGGGCGTGAAAGCGATATTGATTGGCGAGGCATTTATGGCGGCAGGCGATATAGCCGCTGAAATGAAAAGGGTAATGGGGTGGTAAAAGTCAAAATTTGCGGAATAACAAATTACGAAGATGCGTACGCTGCCAGCAGCTACGGTGCAGATGCGATAGGTTTTGTCTTTGCGAAAAGCCCTCGTCAGGTTACTCCCGAAGCAGCGAAATCTATAATTATGGAATTGCCGCCCTATATTGTTACAGTCGGGGTATTTGTAAATGAGGAAGCAAAAAGAGTTCGCAACATCGCAAAAGATTGCAATCTTTCATGTATCCAATTTCACGGCGACGAAGGCCCTGAATATTGTAGAGATTTTAAAGGAAAATATAAGATAATAAAGGCAATCAGGATTCGCGGCGATAGAAGTTTAGGTCTTTTGAATAAATATGATAAAGGCAAATTCTGTCGCGGGATAAGAAACCAACTACAATAGTGTGAGTATTAAAC
>JBDRDF010000009.1:0-21716 GCA_043821025.1 Candidatus Omnitrophota bacterium | reverse complement strand
AACCCGTGGAAATTACTCCATAAACCTAGAGGAGCTAAATAAAATTAAAAGGAAAGGGGGTGAAAAATAAGTGACTTTAATATTCATTAGAGGTTTTTTTATCATATTATGCGCATTGCTTGGATTTCAGATAGGTGATTTCTTAAAAATCTTTGGTAAATTTGCCCCGTTTACAGGCATTGGCTTAGGCGTGTTAGCCGCTTTTATTATAATCTTTATGGAAATTTCAATGAAGAGGATCTCCGTTAGGGGCCTATCTGCAGCGGTCTTCGGGCTTATATTCGGAATACTTTTTGCAAGGATTATAATGTGGGGTCTTGCATATATTACAATGAGTGAGGAATTCCGTTCGCTTTTACAGGTTTCGCTTACGCTTATCTTTTGTTATTTAGGAATGATAATGGCGATGAGGGGTAGGGATGAATTTAATATAATAATTCCATATGTGAAACTAAAAAGGGAAGACCAAAAAGAGGAGATAATCGTCCTTGATACATCTGTAATTATCGATGGCAGAATCGCAGATATATGCCATACAAAATTTATTGAGGGCAGGCTAATAATCCCGAGGTTCGTCTTAAAGGAATTGCAGCAGATCGCAGATTCACCAGATTCCATCAAGAGGAATCGCGGCAGGCGCGGACTTGATATGTTAAATAAGATACGGAAATTAACCTACATGGAAGTGAAGATTCATGAGGAGGACTTTCCCGAACTTCAGGATGTCGATGCGAAACTTATAAAATTGAGCAAAATACTCAGCGCGAAAATCTTCACTAACGATTACAACTTAAATAAGATAGCCGAACTTCAGGGCGTATCCATTTTAAACATAAATGAGCTTGCCAATGCCTTAAAGCCGGTAGTGCTTCCCGGAGAGTTAATGGAAGTGAAGCTCATTAAAGAGGGCAAGGAGTACAATCAGGCAGTCGCTTATCTCGACGATGGAACGATGGTGGTAGTTGATAATGCAAGGCACATGATAGGTCAGGAGGTTAGGGTCATCGTAACTTCCGTCCTTCAGACCGCAGCGGGTAGGATGATATTTACAAGATTGGAAACGCAACGAGGGGAGAGATAAAAGATGAAGGTGGCTGCGATAATTCCCGCAGCTGGAAAGGGTGTAAGGCTTGGTTCAAAAATCCACAAGCCCTTCATAGTTATAGGGAAAGAGCCCATCCTCACTCATATATTGGAGGTCATTGACGGTTCAAATTACATAGATGAGATAATAGTTGTTATAAATGAACCCGATCTAGCTAAGGCTCGTGCGTTAGTAAAAAAGAATAAGTTAAAAAAAGTTAAAGAAATAACGTTGGGCGGGAAGCGACGGATGGATTCGGTCAAAAATGGATTGTCATTGGTAAGCGAGGATGTCGATTATGTGATAGTTCACGACGGCGTTCGCCCATTTTTAGATAACAAAATGATCGCATCCGTCATAGAAGGGGCGAAGACCTTTGGGGCAGCAATAACCTGTGTGCCTGTGAAGCCCACTATAAAAGAGATTGAGAAAGGCGGTTTCGTGTCCGCGACTTTAAAAAGGGAATCGTTAATTGAGGTGCAGACCCCGCAGGCGTTTAAAAAGGATATTTTAGAGAGGGCTTATAAGAAGGCGTTCGACGATGGGATAGATGCGACGGACGATTCCGCTTTGGTCGAGAGGCTTGGGATAAAAGTAAAGGCCGTAGCGGGCTCATATAAAAATATAAAAATAACCACGGCTGAGGATTTAAAGTACGCTAAAGCATTGATAGAATAAAATGCGAATCGGATTGGGTTACGATATACATAGGTTGGTTGAGGGCAGAAGGCTTATTTTAGGTGGAGTTGAAATCCCCTATATAAAAGGCCTTGACGGATATTCAGACGCAGATGTTTTATTGCATGCGATATGCGATGCGATTTTGGGAGCAATTGGAGAGGGCGATATCGGCCTTCACTTTCCGAATACGGATCCTGCATTTAGGGATATAGCGAGCACAGAATTATTGAATAGAGTAAGCACTTTGGTTAAGTTAAGTGGCTTTAAGGTAGTAAATGTCGATTCAACGCTTATTCTCGAGGAACCCCAATTGGAGCCGTTTAAAAATAAAATGAGACAGACGATATCGTCTTCGCTAGGGATATCCGAAGGCATGGTAAATATAAAAGCAACCACGCAAGAGGGAGTTGGTTCTATTGGAAGAGGCGAGGCTATAGCGGCTTATGCAATCGTGGCTGTTGAGGAGGCGAAATAGATGGTCAACATTTTTATAATTGTAATTGCGGTCTTCGTCCCAATTATATTTTTGATCGCAGTTCTTTTTAGGGCGGAGATTAAAGCAACGTTTGAGCGCGATCCCGCGGCACGGAATGTCTTAGAGGTCATTTTATTATATTCGGGACTGCATGCGATAATTTTCCATCGAATAGCGCATCTTTTATACTTATTAAAGATACCGGTTCTTCCGCGTTTTATCTCTCAACTCGCTCGACATATAACTGGGATTGAAATTCATCCTGGCGCAAAGATAGGCAAAGGGCTATTTATTGACCACGGGATGGGCGTCGTTATCGGGGAGACCTCGATATTGGGAGATAACGTGACGCTATTTCAGGGCGTGACCCTCGGCGGGACTGGCAGAGAAAGGGGCAAACGTCATCCGACGTTAGGCAACAACGTCGTCGTAGGCGCAGGCGCAAAGGTCCTCGGAAATATTACCGTTGGAGACAACGTTGTCATCGGCGCTAATGCAGTTGTAATAAAAGATGTGCCCTTGGATTCGACCGTCGTCGGCGTTCCGGGCAGGATCGTAAAACAGGAAGGAAAGGTTTTTCCTGGTATAAAATTAGACCATACGAGTTTGCCGGACCCCTTAGCGCAGGCGTTGGATAAATTACAAGATGAGATAAACCATATCGAATCTGACTTAAAGAAATATCGAAAGGGGTTAGAAGAAAAGGGTTCAAAGCCTTAAATAAAGTTTATGGCAATTGCAATTTATAATACTTTGAGCAGGAGGGCGGAAGAGTTTAAACCTATAAGGTCCGGCGAAGTTAGGATGTATGTTTGTGGCGTTACGGTTTACGATGAATGCCACATAGGCCATGCCCGAAGCGCATTTATATTTGATGTAATCAGGCGTTATTTTAAATATCGTGGATACAATGTCAAATTCGTTAAGAATATAACCGATGTGGATGACAAGATAATTGAAAAAGCGCGTGAAGAAGTGGCATCTTCGGATTCGCCGCTAAAGGAGCTTAATTTAAACGATGCGGTCAAGAGGATCGCCGATAAGTACACGCAACGTTTCTACGAAGATATGGGATTGCTCGATATCGATAGAGCAGATGAAGAGCCAAAGGCGACTGAACATATCCAAGATATGATAAAGATGATAGAAGTTCTCATTAAGAACGGGTATGCCTATAAATCAGATGGGGATGTATATTTCGAAGTTAGAAAATATAATAAATATGGACGGTTATCGCATCAGAACCTGGACGAGATGTTAGAGGGCGCACGCGTTGACGTTGGCGAGAAGAAGAAGGACCCCTTGGACTTTGCGCTGTGGAAAGCAGCGAAGGAGAATGAGCCCAAATGGGAAGCGCCGTGGGGGTGGGGTCGGCCTGGTTGGCATATAGAATGCTCTGTTATGTCAACGAAATATTTAGGCGATAATTTCGATATTCACGGGGGCGGGCGAGATTTAATCTTCCCCCATCATGAAAACGAGATTGCCCAGTCCGAATGCGCTACCGGAAAGCAGTTCGCAAATTATTGGATACACAACGGGCTCCTTACGATAAATGGCGAGAAGATGTCAAAGTCTGCGGGGAATTACGTGACCATAAAGGATGTCTTTAAAAGGGATGTCTTAAACCCCTACTCGTCTGATGTCTTAAAATTATTTTTTCTTGGGGCTCATTACTCGCATCCAATCGATTTTTCTTGGGAGAAGATGGAAGCGACAAAAAATGCATATGAGAGATTTGTAATTTTGTTTAATAAAATTGACAGAGAAATAGGAAGGCGGGAAAATATATCAACAAGTGGCAGGGATACTTTTAATATGGATATTTTTAAGGCTCAACAACGTTTTGAGGAAGCGATGGACGATAATTTCAATACTCCATTAGCTATAGGCGCATTATTTGATTTAGCAAATCTCTCCAATAAGCTGTTAGACAAGAAGCCAGATGGATACATATTTATGTTAAAAAATGGAGTGGATATTTTAAAGAAGTTAGGCGGAGTGCTTGGTTTGACTTTTGATATTCCGAAAAAAGAAAAATCTGAGTTATGGGTAGAAACTGCTATTGCGTTGCGAGAAAAATTACGCAAAGAAGGCGAATTCGAGGAGGCAGATAGAATAAGGGAGGATTTAAAACGTAAGGGAATAATCTTAGAGGATGAAAAAGATAAAACATACTGGAGGCGCGCGGACTAAAAATTGAAAGAACTTAAATCGAGCACAAAAGAGACGATAGCGGCTTATCTTTTTATGATGCCGAATCTTTTGGGCTTTTTAGTTTTTACATTTTTGCCGGTCTTCATTTCGCTGTTATTGAGTTTCTACCAATGGGATGTCATTACTTGGCCGCCTAAATTTGTGGGCTTTTCTAATTTTATAAATCTCCTCGGTTTTCACATGGAGAGCGGAAGGTTAGTTCCAAACGATTATAATTTTTGGAAGTACTTATGGAACACCACATTTTTGATGTTTTCTATTCCAATAAATATGATGGCAGCGTTGGCGCTTGCAATCGCTTTAAATCAAAGAATCAAAGGGATTGTCACCTTCAGGACCATCAACTTTCTTCCGTCGATATGCCCGGGCGTTGCTGTTGCGATACTTTGGTTATGGATTTTTAATCCTGAATACGGAATGCTAAATAACATAATCTATTGGATCGGGCAATTTTTAAGTGTGCCGTTAGAGGGTCCGCATTGGCTGTCATCGCCGGGTTGGGCAAAGCCGTCGTTGATGCTGATGAATTTCTGGACCTATTTAGGCGGTATAAATATGATACTTTATCTCGCTGCGCTTCAGGGAATTCCTAGGGAGTTGTACGAAGCCGCAGATATAGATGGCGCGAATAACTGGCAGAAGTTCTGGGCAATAACATGGCCGCAGATAAGCCCAACGACATTTTTTATCTTCATAATGAGCGTCATCGGCGGATTCCAAGGCGGATTTATGCAGGCATACGTTATGACAGGTGGCGGTCCGGGCGGGGCGACGACAACAATAGAATATTACATTTATAATAACGCTTACGTATGGTTTAACATGGGTTATGCTGCGTCGATCGCGTGGTTTCTATTCGTAATCATATTTATAGTCTCCATTATTAACTGGAGATTTGGCGGCAGGCTCGTTCAATATTAGAGGTAAGTTTTATGGTTCATAGAGTTCCATTAACTTTAGGCGAATCCAAGAGGCTCGTAAGACAGAGAGAGATCAGGGTGAAACTCTTCGCATACACCTTACTCACGTTAGGTGCTGTGACGATGATTTTGCCATTTTTGTGGATGGTTGCGACTTCGCTCAAGGAGTTAAACGCGATTTATGTTCAGCCTAAAAACTGGGTACAGATGTTCATGCCGACCTCCTTTATCTGGCAGAATTATGTGAAGGCGTTCCAAGTCGTCCCATTTGCGAGGTTTTACCTGAACTCCGTATTAGTAGCGATATGCGTAACTTTAGGTCAGGTCTTGACAAGTTCCTTCGCCGCCTATGCATTTGCACGCCTGCAATTTCCGGGCAGGGATAAAATATTCTTCGCATATCTGGCGACAATGATGATACCCGGTTCCGTTACTATGATTCCGGTTTTTATTTTGATGAGGCTCTTCAATTGGATAGATTCGTATAAGGCCTTGGTCATCCCAGCTATTTTTACCGCATATGGGACATTTATGTTGCGGCAGTTTTTTATGACTTTGCCTAGGGATCTAGAGGATGCGGCTAAGATAGACGGATGCGGGTTCTTCGGCATTTATTGGAAAATAATATTGCCGCTTTCGAGGCCGGCCATAGCGACCCTTACCACATTTACGTTTATGGGCAACTGGGGTTCGTTTATGTGGCCGCTCGTCGTAACAAATACTATGGAGATGAGGACGCTCCCGATAGGGTTGGAGTCATTTAAGACATTATATTCAACTGATTGGAATCTGCTTATGGCAGGTTCGGTTATGGCAATGCTCCCTATAATTATAATCTTCATCTTCAACCAGAGGTATTTCATCGAGGGAGTAAAGCTCTCCGGAATAAAGGGCTAAATGCGAGGGATATTTATTACGCTCGAAGGACCTGAGGGTTCAGGCAAATCGACCCATTCGAAATTGCTCTGCGATTTTTTGAGGCGCCGAGGGCTTAAGGTAATTCATGTGAGGGAACCTGGCGGGACTAGGATATCCGAGGCGGTAAGAAAGATATTGCTGGATAAGAAGAATAAAGGTATGACAAGCGCCTGCGAGTTATTTCTTTTTTTAGCATGCCGCGCACAAATTGTAGATGAGATAATATCGCCTGCTCTGAGAAAAGGATATGCAGTAGTTTGCGACAGATTTCAGGATGCGACCGTTGCTTATCAAGGTTACGGTGCGGGATTAGATTTAAGATTGATTGGAGAGGCGGGGAGATTAGCGGCAAAAGGCCTCAAGCCCAACCTTACGATATTGTTAGATGTTGCGACGAAGAAAGGGCTATTGCGTGCCGGCATGAAAGATAGAGTGGAACTAAAACCTTATGAATTTCATCGACGGGTAAGAGAGGGATATTTAAGGTTGGCGAAGGGAGAGCCCAAGCGGATCGTGCTGATTCGCGCCAATGGTAAAATAGAAGAAGTTCAAGATAAGATTAGAAAAGCGGTATCAGATGTCATTTGAGGATATAATAGGTCAGAAATTAGCCGTCGAATTAATAAGGCGTGCTATCGAAGAAAAGCGCTTGGCGCATGCGTATCTTTTTGTCGGTCCCGATGGCGTCGGAAAGGCACTCCTCGCTAAAATTTTCGCACAATCATTAAATTGCGAGAGAGGCGAAGTGGACCCCTGCGATGAATGCATATCTTGTAAAAAGATAGAGGATAAGAACCATCCGGATGTGGGATGGATTTATCCTGAGGGCAAATCCCGTCAAATTAGAATAGATTCGATTCGCCAAGTTTCGAAGGCGTTAGCGTTCAAGCCATATGAAGGGAAAGCCAAAGTATTTATCATCGATGGCGCGGATCATATGACGGAGGAAGCGGCGAATTGTTTGTTAAAGACATTGGAAGAACCTCCCAAGGACTCGACGCTAATTCTATTGGTCTCAAATATATCGAGGGCTTATCCCACGATTATCTCGAGATGCCAAAAAATACCATTTTATCCTTTAAGCGAGGAATCGGTTAAAAAGGAGCTCGTGCGAAGATATAAAATAGACGAAAAGAAGGCTTCACACGTCGCGAGATTTTCGGAAGGGCGGTTAGGGAAGGCCATCGAAGCATTGGGTGACGATGCGTTTATCAAAAGGGACAGGGTCGTAAATGAATTTATCTCGCCCAAAAGTTCGGGTTATGAAGAGCTTTGGTTTTATGACGAACCTAGGGAACAGATAAACGATATCCTAAACACTCTCGCTATATATTTTAGGGATCTATTGGTGTTTAATCTATCAAGGGATTTTAACCTTTTAGTAAATTTAGATAAGGCCGATGAGATTATGCGTCATTCAAAAAGATATTCGGTTGAAAAATTGGAAGAGATAATTGAGAACATCGTCGCTACTCAGGATTTAATCCGCAGCAATGCGAATATAAAGATAGCATTATCCTATATGCGGCTTCATATTACGTAAAGGGGAAATTAAATTGTACGAAGTTGTCCAGGTTAGGTTAAGGGAAGGCGGTAAAATACAATATTACGAAATAGGCGAGTTAAAGCCTAAGATAGGTGAGTTTGTAATCGTCGAAGCAGATAGGGGACTAGATTACGGTGAAGTAATTTCGGAACCGGAGATGGTTGCCGATATAGTTTTGGAGGAGCCCCTTCGTAAAATATTGAGGAACGCAGCAAAGGCTGATTTGGAGCAGATTAAGAAGAATCGCGAAAAGACAAAAGAGGCATTTGCAACCTGCCAAAAGAAAATTCAGGAACATGCGCTAAAAATGAAATTGATCGAAGCCGAATATTCCTTCGACAGGTCGAAATTGATATTTTACTTCACCGCTGAAGGCCGAATTGATTTTAGAGAGTTGGTGAAGGACTTAGCTCGGATTTTTAAAGCGAGGATCGAATTAAAGCAGATCGGCGTTCGCGATGAGGCGCGTTTGCTTGGTGGTTTTGGACCGTGCGGGAAAGAACTTTGCTGTGCTACTTTTTTGAAGGACTTCGAACCTGTAACTATAAGGATGGCTAAGGAACAGAACTTACCACTTAATCCTGCGAAGATCTCCGGCGTTTGTGGCAGGCTTATGTGTTGCTTGGGATACGAACATAAATTATATGTAGAACTTCTAAAAGGGCTGCCTAAAGAAGGCGAGAGAATAGAAGTGGAAGGCGGCGCTGGCAAGGTTGTGAGCGTAAACGCGTTGAAGCATTCCGTTACCGTAGATGTCGGAGAAGGAAGACAAGTTGAAGTTCCGTGCAGATGCCCTAAGGCCTGTTCCCTCCATCGACGGGGTGCGATTGTCGCCTAAGAGGAAAATAATCATTAACTATGGGTAAATTTTATATTACTACACCAATATATTATGTTAATGCAAGTCCACACATCGGCCATTCTTATACAAATATAGCCGCTGATTGTACGGCACGCTATATGCGCCAGGTTTTAGGCAGAGAGAATGTTTGGTTTTTGACGGGAAGCGATGAACATGGTCAAAAGATACAAAAAGCAGCGGATGAGGAAAAACTAAGCCCTCAGGAATTTGTTGACAGAATGGTCCTGCAATTTAAGGACCTATGGAAGGCACTCGATATATCTTACGATGACTTCATACGCACCACTGAGAAAAGACATATGACCTTTGTCCAAAAAATCCTACAAATTCTTTATGAAAAAGGCGACATATACGAATCGAAATATGAAGGTTGGTATTGTACGCCATGCGAAACGTTCTGGACGGAATTACAGATAACGGATAAAACTTGCCCGGATTGTAAAAGGCCTTTAGAAAAAATTTCTGAAGATGCGTACTTCTTTAAATTATCTCGGTATCAAAATTGGCTGATCGATTATATAAGGGATAATCCCGATTTCATCAGACCTGTTAGTCGCTGTGGGGAGGTATCAAGCTTTTTAGAACTAAATAAATTAACCGACCTTTGCATCTCTCGTCCAAAAGAGCGCTTGAGTTGGGGCATCCCCTTACCATTCGCGTCCAATCACGTTACTTATGTATGGTTTGATGCCCTTATAAATTATATTAGCGCGGTAGGGACATTTGACCAAAAAGGCAATTATAATTCACAATGGTGGCAATCCGATGTTAATATTGTGCACTTTATCGGTAAAGATATTTTAAGGCAACACGCTGTTTATTGGCCGATCATGCTTTATGTATTAGGCATAAGGCTTCCGAATACGATATTCGCTCATGGCTGGTGGTTGATAGGGAAGACGAAGATGTCTAAATCACGAGGAAATGTAGTGTCTCCGATAGATATGGTAACCCAGTACGGTATAGACGGATACAGATACTTCTTATTGCGCGATGTCCCGTTCGGCCTAGATGGAAATTTTTCGGAGGAGGCGGTAATTAAAAGATTCAATAGCGATTTGGCAAATGATATAGGAAATCTCGTCTATCGTACCCTGACGATGATCGAGAAATATTTTAGAGGCGATATTCCCGTAGAGGATGTGTCGGTGAAAGACGAGCGAGCCAATGTGATCGAGGTTAAAATAAAAAATCTAGGGTTAAGAATCGCTAGCAATTTGAGCGCGTCTGGCGACTATAATTTTTGTGCGGCTTTAGAAGGAATTTGGGAAATTGTAAATATGGCTAATAAATATATCGAGGATACAAAGCCATGGGATTTAGCCAAAGAAAGTAAGATAGACGAACTTAAAAAATTCATCCACGTATTAGTCTATGTTATAAGGAACGTTGAAGGCGCGGTCTTACCCTTTATGCCACGCGTAGCAGAATCTATAAGAGAACAGTTGGGGAAAGGTAAAGTTAAAAAAGGAAAACCGCTATTTCCGAGGATAGAATGAAAATGAAAAAAGTAATTTATCTTGATAATAATGCAACAACCCCATTGCAT
Organism: Candidatus Omnitrophota bacterium; assembly: GCA_043821025.1. GTDB lineage: Bacteria > Omnitrophota > Gorgyraeia > Pluralincolimonadales > CAZUZR01 > JBDRDF01. The sequence goes on along the minus strand of JBDRDF010000009.1, from coordinate 11,464 downwards.
CCCGAAGTATTGAAGACGATGTTGCCGTGTTTTAATGAGAAATACGGCAACGCCTCGAGCATCCATTTTGAAGGCAGGCAAGCAAAGAAGGCCTTGGAGGAATCTAGGGGCATAATCGGTGATGCATTAGGCACCGAATCAGTAGATATAATATTTACATCGGGCGGTACCGAATCCGATAACTTCGCGATTAAAGGAGTCGCGTTCGCCAATAGAGATAAGGGCGACCATATAATTACCTCTTCCTTTGAACATCTGGCAGTTCTTTCGACTTGCAAGTATTTAGAGACGCAAGGGTTTAAGGTTACTTTTTTACCCGTAGATAAATATGGCGTTGTGGATTTAGAAGCGTTGAAGGATGCTATTACTTCCAAAACTGTTTTGGTTTCAATAATGCATTCAAATAACGAGGTTGGGACAATACAGCCAATCGCAGAGATCGCAAAGATCCTAAAGGGTAAGGGAATATATTTTCATACGGATGCCGTGCAATCGTTTGGAAAAGTTCCACTGAACGTTGAGGAATTAGGCGTGGATCTCTTGTCGATTTCGGCGCACAAGATTTATGGGCCAAAGGGAGTGGGTGCACTATATATAAGAAAGGGCGTTAAGATAGACCCATTCCATCACGGCGGTCACCATGAGCGGAACTTGCGCGCTGGAACTGAGAATGTTCCGGGCCTTGTGGGTTTTGCGAGAGCGGCTGAAATTGTGAAGCGCCATATGAAAGATGAATCGGAGAGAATCCGCAATTTAAGAGATATGTTGCATAAAGGCTTGACGGATAAGCTCGATAAAATATATTTAAACGGACATCCCACAAATCGCCTGCCGGGAACACTGAATCTGTCTTTTGAGGGAGTGGAAGGAGAATCGCTATTGATAAATTTCGATTTGAAAGGAATCTGCGCATCCACAGGTTCTGCTTGCACCGCAGGTTCAACCGAACCTTCCCACGTATTAATGGCGATGAAGGTGGACCCGCAATTAGCCCAGGGCTCAGTGAGATTTTCACTTGGGACTTTTAACACGAAGGAAGAGATAAGTTACTGTCTAGAGGAGATCCCCAAAATAGTAAAGAGGTTACGCGAGATCTCTCCGCTTAGCAAATGATAAGTCTCGTCGATACCCACTGCCATTTGGACTTCGAGGATTTCGATTCCGATAGAGAAGATGTCATCGGAAGGGCATCGCAAGCCAACGTTAAGTTCATGATTAATATTGGCAGCAGTCTTGAAGGAACGCGAAAATCGATAGCCCTCGCCGAAAAGCACGAGTCTGTTTATGCCTCAATAGGCATACATCCACACGACGCGAAGGAGTTGACCGATGATGCGCTTGCGGAACTTAAAAGGCTAGCAAAACATGAGAAGGTCGTTGCGGTTGGCGAGGTGGGATTAGATTATTATAGGGATTTATCGCCTCGGGAGATTCAGAAGGAAGCATTTAGAAAATTTATTAGGTTAGCCAAAGAGACAGATCGCCCTTTGATAATCCATTGTCGAGAGGCAAAAGAAGACCTTTTAAAGATATTGAAGGAAGAAATAACACCTCCCATACGGGGGGTAATCCACTGTTTCCCGTCGGATGAAGATTTTTTAAGACGTGCTTTGGACTTAAGGTTTTACGTTTCGTTTACTTGCAACGTAACTTTTAAGAACGCCTCTAAATTGCGCCAACTCATTAAGGAACACGTGCCTATGGATAGGTTACTATTGGAGACGGACGCGCCATTTTTAGCGCCGGAGGGATTTCGTGGGAAAAGAAATGAGCCGTCGTATATAACTTATTTAGTGGATGAACTAGCTTCGATAAAAGGGTTGACAAAAGAAGATGTAGCAAGAGTAACCTCATGGAATTCTAAGAGGTTATTTGGGGTAGGAGAGGAGCCGTCGCGCGGCGCAATAGTTTATAAGATTAGAAATTCGCTCTATATAAATTTGACAAATAGATGCACCGACGATTGTACCTTTTGCGTGAGGGAGTTCACCGACTATGTGATGGGATATAGCTTGCGTTTAGACAAGGAACCCACTGCCAAAGAGATAATAGAGGCGGTCGGCGACCCAAAACAATATGAGGAGATAGTCTTTTGTGGATATGGAGAACCTACCTTGAGGCTCGACTGCATAATCGATGTTGCGAAGGGCTTGAAGGCAAAAGGTGCGAAGGTCAGGCTAACAACAAATGGCCATGGAAATTTAATTCATAAAAGGTCGATCGTTTCCGATTTAGTTGGGTTGATAGATAAAGTAAGCGTGAGCCTAAATGCGCAATCCCAAGATGTATATAATAGAATCTGCCGCCCAAAATTCGGGCCTGGCACGTTTGGAAAAATAAAAGAGTTCATTGCTGAGTGCAGAGAAAAACTACCTGAAGTTGAGGTTACATGCATAGATATGAAAGGCGTGGATATAAAGAAATGCGAAAGGCTTGTGATTGAGGAGTTGAAGGTAAAATTTAGGCGAAGGCAGTACGATGTCGTTGGGTAACTCATTTAAAGCATCTTTAAATTTCCTTAGAAACAATCGACTCTATATTTTAATGTTAACAGCGATAATAGCTGTTAATCTGCTCTCCGCCCTAGGAGCGCCTTATAAGGAGAAGGAAAAGTCACCCCTCGAAAAAAAATTGAGCAAGTTGGTACTTAAAAAGGAGATATTTGCAGACGAAAAACGACTCAAAGAGATTTTAGAACAGAAGAAATTTTTGACCGTAGTTTTGACGGCATCCGTTTTTTTAATTACGTTAGCTTTAGCATTAGGGTTGGTCTTAAGCATAAGGTGCCTTGCGATGAAATTGAGCGGTCGTGATTTTATGGCGGCATATGGCCTTTTCCCAGATATCAACTGGTATCTTTGGGATGTCTGTAAGGTAATCATTATATTTTACTTTTTTGGATATGCCCTGCAATCTATTGAGTTAATCAGCTTTCGTATCCTCGGCATCAAGAAACCAGATGAGCATATAATGGCTATAATAAATACGACGATAATGGATACGTTGGCATTTGTTGCAGTATTATATTTCGTAATAAAGAAGTATAAGCGCAAACTCATAGACTTAGGGTTCTCTTTTAAGAATTTATTACGCGATATCAAAATCGGAATTCTTGGATACTTGACTACGTTGCCCATTTTATTTTTAATTTTGCTTATCGTGCTCGTTATCTTACAACTTATAAAATATGAGCCGCCAAGCGTTCCGCTATTTGAGCTGTTTTACGAAGAGTCAAGGCCAAAGCTTTTGTTTACGCTCACCATTTTAGTCACAATTATAGGACCGGTGGCGGAAGAGGTGTTCTTCAGAGGTTTTGCCTACCCGGCTCTTAGAAAGAGGCTCGGGGTGAAAAATGCTATAATTTTAGTCTCTTTTGTCTTTGCGCTTCTCCACACGAATTTGGTAGGGCTTTTGCCGATAATGGTGCTTGGAATTCTGTTAGCGTATCTTTATGAAAAGACGGGTTCGCTAATTCCGTCTATAACCGTCCATATCATTCACAATTTCATGATCATCTATTTCGTTCATCTTACCAAGATAATCATAATGCCGAGTTAGGGCTTTATTTAAGATGAATTCGAGGGTCTCAATAGTTAGGTGCAAGTCATATGATTTTGACGAGGTCACCGTTTCTTTAAAAAGGGCGATTGACCTTTTAGGTGGCATATCGAAGTACGTAAAAAGTGGGGAGAAGATTTTATTAAAGCCCAATTTACTTTCTGCGAGGCCGCCTGAATCCGGCGTCGATACCCATCCGGAATTTGTCCGTTCGATCGCTAAGGTAGTAAGACAAGGGGGAGCAGATGTGATTGTAGGAGATTCACCCGGTGGATATGGTTTTAAGGGTGCTGGGTCTACATATGAGGCGTCTGGAATTAAGAAGATGTGTGAGGAAGAGGGAATAAAGTTAGAGGAATTTGATAGGGCATATAACGTAAACGGAATACCTCTTGCCGTTCAGGCGAAGGAGGTAGATGGAATTATCTCAATTCCGAAAATGAAAACTCATAATTTAACGACCATTACGGGGGCGATAAAGAATTCTTTCGGCTTAGCCGTCGGGATGTATAAGACAGATTGTCACTTAAAGGCGCCTCGCCCCAAGGAGTTCGCTAAATATTTAGTCGATATATTTGAGTGTGCTCGCCCTAGACTGGTTATAATGGATGGCATAGTGGCGATGGAAGGGGAAGGTCCTGCAGCGGGCGATTTAAGGAATGCCCAACTTATATTAGCAAGCGACGATTGCGTAGCGTGCGACGCTGTTTTTTCATATCTAGTCGGTTTGCCTCCTTTAAGCATACATACAACGTCTGAAGCGTATAAGCGAAATTTGGGTCAAGCCGACTTATCTAAAATAGAGATTTTAGGCGAGAGATTGGAGGATGTAAAATTACGTGATTTTAAATTGCCAAAAACGTCGATCCTTTTAAAAATCCCAGAGCAAATTTTGAAATTGCTAGGCAAAGGCATAAAATTTTGGCCGCGTATAGATGAAGCAACTTGCACGAAATGTCAGCTTTGTGCCGAGAGTTGTCCGATGAATTGCATAACTATAAATAAAGAGACCTCAAAGATAGATTACGAAAAATGCATCAGCTGTTTCTGCTGTTTTGAAGTTTGTCCATATAATGCAATTTCGGTCAAGAGGAGCTTATTGGCGAAAGTGTTAGGAGGATAAAGTGGCTATTGCGACGATAGGATGGGATAGAGGGGCGATAAAGATAATAGACCAAACCGCGCTTCCTAACAAGCTCGTATACATTAGATGCAAGGATATAAGAACGCTCTGGCACGCAATAAAAAAATTACAAATAAGAGGTGCGCCAGCGTTGGGGATAGTTGCGGGGTTCGGTATCTATTTAGGCGTGAAAGATTCGCGCGCCAAAAACTACAAAGAGTTCGAACGGCAGTTAGAAAGGACGATAAAATTTTTAGGCTCAGCTCGACCAACAGCAGTAAATCTGTTCTGGGGATTGGAGAGGATGAGAGAGGTTGCGGCGAAAAATAAAAATAAAAAAATCAGTGAAATTAAAAGAATTTTGTTCAAAGAGGCCAACCGCATATTCGAGGAAGATAGGTCGATTTGTAGGCAGATTGCCAATTTCGGTGCGAAGCTAATTCGCAACGGCGATATAATACTTACTCATTGCAACGCTGGAGCGTTAGCAACAGCTGATTATGGAACAGCATTGGGAGTTATCTATCGTGCTAAGGAACAGGGCAAACGCATAAAAGTTTACGCGGATGAGACGAGGCCTCTTCTGCAAGGAGCTAGACTTACAACTTGGGAGTTGATGCGCTCCGGAATAGATGTGACTTTGATATGCGATAATATGGCTGCCGAGGTCATGAGGGAAGGCAGGATTACAAAGGTTTTGGTTGGGGCGGATAGGATTGCGCGCAATGGCGATTGTGCCAACAAAATCGGAACTTATAATTTAGCGGTTTTGGCAAATTATCATAAAATTCCACTCTATGTGGTTGCGCCGCTTTCAACGGTTGATTTAAAAATGCCAAGCGGAGCAAAGATTCCGATTGAGAAAAGAAAAGCGGATGAGATTACGACGATAAATGGAAAAAAGCTCGCCCCAAAAGGAACAAAGGTATATAACCCAGCATTCGATGTCACGCCTGCTAAGTTGATAACTGCGATTGTAACAGAGAAAGGAATATTTAAGCCAGATGAGATTAAATACATTAGGCGAAGTCGCGCTAATCGAAAGGCTCGCTAAGAAGATAAAAGTAGACAAAACCGTCATAAAAGGAATCGGCGACGATTGCGCGGTAATTAGGTTATCCAAGAAAAAGTTACTGCTTTTGACAATCGATATGTTAATCGAAGGCGTTCATTTTAAGGTTAAAGAGGCGTCGCCGTTTCAAATTGGGTGGAAATCACTAGCATGTGGCATAAGTGATATCGCGGCGATGGGCGGGATTGCTAAATATGCGGTTGTATCTTTAGGTTTGCCGAAGGGATTATCGGTCGAATTTGTGGATGGAATTTACGACGGTATAAATTCTTTAGGTCGGTGCTTCGACGTCAAAATAATCGGCGGTGATACTAACTCTTCAAAGGTGCTCGTTATAGATGTTGCGGTTTTAGGATTTGTAGAGCCGAATAGGCTTATTACTCGAAGTGGTGCAAAAGTGGGCGATATCATATGCGTTACCGGCGCTCTAGGCGGCTCGTATAAAAGTGGAAGGCACCTTAAATTTGTCCCGCGCTTAAAAGAGGCGCGTGCGTTAGTTAAAAATTATAAAATAAATTCCTTAATCGATTTGTCGGATGGCTTGTCCACCGATTTAAATCATATAGCGACGGAAAGTAAAGTCGGCGCCTGTATATATAAAGAATTAATCCCAATTTCAAAAGATGCAAGTTCTTTTGATGCCGCCTTGAATGAGGGAGAGGATTTCGAATTGTTATTTACGCTGCCGGTTATTGAGGCACGAAGGCTTGCAACGAAAAAATTAAGCGGCATTAAATTGCCGATAACTCAAATTGGAGAGATAGTCGATAAGAAAATCGGAGTTAAGATAATAGATAGATTTAGCAGAGTTAAGGAATTGAAGCCGAAGGGATTTGAGGCATTTTTAAATGGTCGTTATTTCAAATAGCGAAAAGGAGACGATTGAACTGGGAGTTGAAATAGCAAAGAATTTGCGTCCCAGCGATTTAGTGGCTCTTTCAGGAGATTTGGGCGCTGGCAAGACCACACTGGTAAAGGGAATAGCCAAAGGTCTCGGAGTAAAAGATTATAGGTATGTCAACAGCCCATCGTTCGTCTTAGTGAAAGAATATAAAGGTAGGATTCCGCTATATCATTTTGATGTATATCGTTTAGATAATTTAAAGGATATAGAAGACATCGGCTATGAAGAATATTTAGGCAGAGAAGGTGTAATTGTTATCGAGTGGGCCAAGAAGATGAACCGAATTTTGCCAAAAAGATATTTGGATATCGTACTAAAGATAAAAGGTCCTGATAAGAGGGTTATTAAAATAAGTAAGGTTTAAGGACGTTGTGAAAATCCTCGCGATTGACACTTCCACAAAATTTTTATCTCTTGCTTTAGCGGATGGCGAAAAGATTATTTCGAGTTTTCATAAAGATTTGGAACAGCAACATTGCGCGCAACTTATCCCGCTTATAGGCGAGTTAATAAAAAAGTCGAGACTTAGATTAAAGGATATAGATTGTTTTGGTATTTCGAAAGGGCCTGGTTCTTTTACAGGTTTGAGGATCGGTACAGCAACTGTAAAGGGTTTTGCATTGGCGACAAAAAAAGCGATGGTTGGGGTTCCGACTTTAGACGTAATGGCGTGTAATGCCAAGAGAGACGATTGTTTCATTGCGCCAATCGTCGATGCCAAGAGAGGAAATGTTTATGCTTCGCTATATTCTTTTAAAGATGGGAAACTGAGGCGACACCTCAAATATTCGGTTTTGCCAGTCGGTGAATTCTTAAATCATATAAAAGGCAAGACAATTTTTTTGGGTGATGGCATAGTCCTGTATCAGGATTCAATCAAGGATAAATTAAAAAAGAAAGCGAAATTTGCCGAAGAAAAGGATTGGTATCCGAAGGCGACAACCGTCGCGAAATTGGGATTGGTTTTGTTTAAAAAAGGAATTCTTGAGGACCCGGATAAGTTTACCCCATTATATCTTTATCCAAAGGATGTGCAATGCAGAAGATAAGTTCGTTGACTGGTCGGCCGACATGGACCGAAATAGATTTAAATGCCATCGCACATAATTATCACGCGATAAAGAGCCGCTTGAGTTCTGGCACAAATATTTTGGCGGTTGTCAAAGCCAACGCCTATGGGTATGGAATAGTTGAAGTGGCACGACGGCTCGCTAAAGAGAAAGTTTCTTATCTGGGTGTTGCCTTTGTCGATGAAGGGATTGTTCTCCGTAAAGCGGGAATAAAGCTGCCGATCTTGGCCTTAAGTTCAGTTATGCCAAAAGAAGTAAAAGGGGCGTTAAAGTACGATTTGACTCTGACCGTTTGCGACAGAGATTTAGCTTCGGAGATCGACAAAGCGGCACGGAAACTAAATAAACAGGCTTTGGTTCACGTAAAAGTCGATACCGGAATGGGAAGGCTTGGGATTTGGCATGACGAGGCCGACCAGCTGATAGAAGATATCCTAAGGTTTAAGAACGTAATTCTGGAGGGGATATTTACCCATTTCTCAAGTGCGGATGAGGAAGAAGTACATTATACGGTCCAGCAGATAAATAATTTTAAGAGGCTGGTGACCGATATAGAAATTAAAGGAGCGCAAATTCAATATGTCCACGCCGCGAATTCAGCAGGTGCGATTTTATACAGAGATTCCCACTTTAATATGGTAAGGCCAGGCCTTATGTTATATGGGTTATACCCCAATGAAGCGATAGCGAAAGCCGTCAAACTTAAACCGGTGCTTTCACTGAAGACCAGAATAATATTTTTGAAACGCACACCTGCCGGAAGGAGCATAAGTTACGGAAGGACTTACATGACAGAAAAGGAGACCTTCATAGCGACGTTGCCAATCGGTTATGCCGATGGTTTAAACCGCCATCTTTCGAACAGAGGGCAGGTGATTATAAGGGGCAAATGTGCGCCGATAGTGGGCAGGATATGCATGGACCACACTATGATCGATGTTGGGCATGTAGATGGAGTTAAGGTTGGCGATGAGGTGGTTTTGATTGGTAACCAGGGCAGCCAGACGATAACAGTTGAAGACGTAGCTCGCCTTCTTGATACAATTTCCTACGAGGTCGTCTGCTGGATTTCCAGCAGAGTGCCGAGGGTTTATAAATAATTTTTGAAAGAAACCTACTCCTTCCGTCGTCTATTATATTAGGGTTCAAAGCAGTTAAAAATTATATTGGCAAATATATCCAGGTGTAGTATATTATCCTACGAAAGGGTAATATGAAATTATCCACCTGGGCAAAAAAACAGGGAATTTCCTATAAGACAGCCTGGCGGCTTTGGAAGAATGGCCAGTTACCTGTAGCGGCAAGAACAACTGGCAACAGGGACGATTATTGTAAAAGTTCCAGAAGCAAGTTATGAAACAGGGCCGCAGTCAGTAGTTCTTTATGCTCGTGTCTCATCCTCTGACCAAAAGCAAGATTTAGATAGGCAGCTATCAAGATTAGTGGAATACTCGACTTCTCAAGGGTATCAGGTTAAAGGAGTAATAAAAGAGGTAGGAAGCGGATTAAACGGAAATGAAAGACGATTTAGTCCAGGATATGCTCGATGTTCTAACTTCTTTTTGCGCCAGGCTCTATGGTAGACGATCAGCGAAAAACAGAGCAAAAAGAGCTCTAAAAGAGATTGAGAAATGTTAATCCAGCAAGCTTATCGCTACGAACTAAAACCTAATAATAAACAGAGGACACTTCTTGTCAAACACGCAGGTTGTGCCCGGTTTGCTTATAACTGGGCGCTTGCTCGTAGAATAGAAGAGTATAAGAAAGAAGGGACATCAAACAATGCCATCAAACAGCATCGCCAGCTTAATGCCCTTAAGAAGACGGAATTTCCCTGGATGTATGAGGTCTCTAAATGCGCTCCTCAAGAAGCCTTAAGGGATCTACAGCGGGCTTATGAGAATTTCTTCAGGAGACTAAAAGCAGGTGAAAATCCCGGATTCCCGAAGTTTAAGAAGAAAGGCAGAAACGATTCATTCAGGTTGACGGGCGCTATTTATGTTTATCCGAAACATATTCAGTTGCCCAGACTTGGAAAGATAAGGAGTAAAGAAGAAACAAAAGTCAAAGGCAAGCTCTTGTCTGCGACTGTCCGTCAAATTGCCACTCGCTGGTTTGTTTCCTTGAGTGTTGATTGTGAAGTAGTTGAACCCCGCCCTTTCTACTGCGAAGAAACACTACCCAGTAAGAAAGGGCGGGGTGAACCTAAAGAGATAAAGGGAGAAGTGGTAGGTATAGATAGGGGGCTGGAGAAATTTGCCTGTGTTTCAGACGGTAGCATCTTTTATGCTCCCAAACCTTTGAAGAAGCTATTCAAGAAACTTCAACGTCTTTCAAGATCTCACAGTCATAAGGTAAAAGGAAGTAGTAACAGACGAAAGTCTGCGATAAAGCTTGGTAGACTCCATTATCGCATTTCCAACATCCGTAAGGACTCCATTCACAAACTCAGCACAGAGCTTGCGAAAACCAAGCAGGTTCTCTGTGTGGAGAGTTTGAATACAAAAGGGATGATGCAGAACCGCCATCTGGCAAGAATCATCAGTGATGTAGCCTGGGGAGAGCTTGTCAGGCAACTTGAGTATAAGTGCCTCTGGTATGGAAGTCACCTAGTCAAGGCGCAACCCAAGTTTCCTTCAACTAGGATGTGCAGTCGGTGTGGACATATCAATCCCTCACTCCTATTGTCTCAGAGAACTTTTCAATGCGAAGAATGTCAAATGGAATGTGATCGAGATATCAATGCAGCAAAAAACCTCGAAAGATATGCCTTAATTACCGTAAGTTCTACGGGAATTGACGCCTGTGGAGAGGCAGTGCAGCAAGGCTCCTCCGTGAAGCAGGAAGAAAACGCTGTTTATCCCGGTGGGATAAATGGGTAAGTTTTTTGGAACGGTTAGTAATAAAGTAGACTTCCTTCTTTCTTGGCCCTTCTTAATGCCGACTTAAAGCTAAAAATCCCTAATGGAAGAAGCAAGGCGATAAAGATAATCAGGCCCGTTAAATCGTATTTTAGGGCAAAAATGCCGGCGTTATTTAAGACCGCCTTTCTCATCGCGTCCAGCGCGTATGTAAGAGGTAGAAGGTACGAAATATTTATAATCCAGAGCGGCAGTATTGTTATAGGAAAATAGACCCCGCCTAAAAACCGTGACAGACCGCTGAATACAAAATTAATCGGGTCGCCTTTTTTAAAAACGATGATGAAACTCGCCGAAAGCATCCCTAAACCGCTAAAAGAAAGAATTGCCAACATGAGGACTACAAATGCCGACAGATAATTTATTCTGCTTATGTCAAAAGCGAACAAAAGCCAACCTATTATAAGATAGCAGGCTATCCTTAAAGAAGTGAATAGAAAGTTCCATAAAGAGCCGCAGACTACAAGAGACGGGATATTAATAGGGCTGAGCAAGATATTCTCTAATGTGCCAGTGATCTGCTCTTCTCTTACTGCGTCCATAAAAGTGTTTAAGGCGATATAAAGATATTCGCTAAAGGCAATGCCGATAAGTACAAAGGAGAAATAGTCTGCGTTGTAGTCGCTAAGATAGGGTACCGCTGCCTCGCCGAATAATTTGCCGATGAAAAAAAACGTTATCGTAGAGAAGAAAATTCCGCCTAAGTCAAACAAAAACGCGTACCTGTAACTTGAATTTATGAGAAAATCCCTTTTTAGGAATATAAAGCAGAGCCTTAAAAATTTATTGATTCTGTTTTTCATCTGTTAATTTGGT
>JBDRDF010000008.1:0-14898 GCA_043821025.1 Candidatus Omnitrophota bacterium | reverse complement strand
ATCAGAGCAAAGCCTAAATCTTTGGGTCTACGGCATAATAAGCCAGTTTAGAGAAGAAGAACGTGAGGATACGCCTAAATACATATTTACATTAATCAAAGAACCTAAATACGAAAGTGTCCAATTATCTTGACACTACTTAAGGCCAAAATCGTTTGACATTAAATTATTTTTTTGATATCATTAAAAGTCTAAAGGAGTAACCTCAGTGAGGAAATCTACACCCATATTCTTAATCATTCTCGTTATGATTTCGTTTTCAAATATCGTAATTTCGCAAGAACCAGGTGGCGTTTCAATGCCTACAGAGATACAACCTACCGTTCCTGTCGAAGCGCCACAATCACCTGAAGCTCAACCACAACCAGCGGAGATTCCATCTGCGCCCGCCGTTTCAGAAGAAAAACCAAAGTCGAGCGATGAAATTGTATTGTTAGACGATTTTCTTTCCGAAGGCTCGACGCAAGAAGGCACCTGGAATTGGGATAGCGCTTTAAAATATAGTGGCGAAAAATCACATACCGAACCCGCTGGCAAAGAGATCGTGCAACATTCTTATAAATCAAATTCGATTGAAATCCCTAAGAATTCTGTAATTGAGCAATACGTATATTTAGACCCGAATGAGATTCCAAAGGGCATTATGCTTAAATTTAGAGTTGAAAACGACGGAAAAGAGACAGAGACCGGGGCTTATTGGGAGGGAGAGGAGGAGGTATTTGTTTATAGCAACGATGAGCCGATGCTCTATCACGGGGTTTTGCCAAACGCCGGCAAGTGGGAGAAATTGGAAATCTATTCAGAAGATTTGGGACTCGAAGGTGCTAAGTTAACTGGAATTTCATTTATCGTTTACGGCGGAAAAGCGAATTGGGATTTAACCAAAATCCGTCCTATAAAAGAAGGCGAAGGATATCCTTAAGTTAGAGGAGTTGCCTCCCGAAGAGATTAAAAAATAAATTCTTCTATTAAAAAGGAGACCTTATGATTAAGAAAAGCATCACCGTGTTATTTATTTTAGTCATTTTGGTCTTGTTTTCGACTTTGGCTCTGGCGATGGGAAGAAAAGTAAAGAGGACTGAGCAACCACCGTCTTTGGAGATAACGCAACCTGAGGTTGAACTAATAAGACCAGAGGAATTACCACCTCCATCGCCGATCGATGCGGAATTAAAGGAAAGAAAGCCGCAAGAGATCTCTGTTCAGCTTGCGCCTGACGCGGCAACGAAGAATAGGCAAATTCAGACAGCGCTAAAAAATGCTGGATTTGACCCCGGGCCTATAGATGGTAAAATCGGGCCTAAGACAAAAAAGGCGATTAAGGATTTTCAAGCGGCAAATGGGCTAACTGCCGACGGAAAAGTAGGCCCTAAGACGTGGGTGAAGTTAAGCAAGTATCTATTGCAAGGAAAATAGCGAAAGGAGGGCGACATGAGGAGATTTAATATTTCAAAAGTTAGAATACTCACAGCGATTTTGACTTTGACATTTATTTTATCTGGCTGCGCAATTGGCATTTATAGAGGAAGGCCCAGCGACATAAAGAGGATAGAGGATTTAAAGGCTGAGGTTGAGCGACTGAAATTATTAAAGGATCAAGAGCGAAGAGAGCTCGAAGCGGCGAAGGCAGAATTGGAAAAAAGATTAAGAGGAGAAAAGGGCGTGACCGTGGACTTAGAAGAGCGCGGATTGGTTGTAACATTCATTGCCGAGGTTCTCTTCGACTCCGGAAAGGCAAAAGTTAGACCTGAAGCATATGATGTTTTAAATAAGGTCGCAAAGGTTATAAAAGAGAAGGTTGCGGATAGAAATGTCGCCGTTGAAGGACATACGGATAATGAGCCGATAAAATATTCCGGCTGGAAATCAAATTGGGAGCTTTCGACAGCAAGGGCAACCTCAGTTTTACATTATCTGGAGGATAAAGGAATCTCACCTAAGAGATTACAAGCAACAGGATGCGGCGAACACCGTCCCGTCGCTTCTAATGATACGCCGGCGGGCAGACAGAAAAATAGAAGAGTAGAAATTATTATTTTGCCTAAGATGTCAAAGGCAGAGGCGGAATTTTTAAGAGAGCACGAAAAGGAAGTGGAATATATAAAGTAGTCTCCTTAAGGATTAAATAAAAATTTAAAACGTCCGCCTGAAACGGACGTTTTAAGCTTAAAAAGGAGGGAAAATGAAAAAGAAAATTAAAGGGAAAAAACGGAAGGTGACATTGAGGGCAAAAGCGAGGATTAAGAAGATAAAGGCGCCGCCCGCTCCCCCAAAAATTATAGGCGAAGGCGTAACCGTCGAGACGCAAAAATATAAAGTTGAGGAGGCAAAATATTATCCACGACCTAGCGTATATATGCCGCCCAGGGAATGGGAAAAGGAAGAACTTCCCTCTCGTTATGGCGATAACAAAGTTGTGCTTTTGGTGCGAGATCCATATTGGCTACACGCTTATTGGGAGATCACCGATGTTAGAAAAAGTCATATTGAGAGAGAAGCACAAGCAGGATGGGGTGATTTAAGAAAGGTTTTGCGAGTCTACGATGTAACCGATGTAATCTTTGACGGAACAAATGCTAACAAATCGTTTGATATAGGCCTTACATCGGATGCGAATAATTGGTATCTTCATGTTGGTGAGCCGGATAGGTCTTGGTGTGCGGATTTAGGAGTTGTTACTTCGGAGGGAAGATTTATTTTAATCGTACGTTCGAACGTCGTTACTACGCCACTGGATAGGCCATCAGATGTAATCGATGAAGAGTGGATGACCTTAGAAGAGGAGTTTGCAAAATTGTATGGGATTGCCGGCGGATTTGGAGTTTCCTCGCCACACATGGCTGAGCTTAAAAAGAAATTGAAAGAAAGATTACAAAGGGAATTGGCATCTGGTGCGGTAAGTTCATTTGCACGGCCACCATTAGAACGCGGTTTTTGGCTCGTGGTAAATACCGAGTTGGTTGTTTACGGCGCTGCAGAAGCCGGCGCAACTGTAACTGTCCAGGGCCAGCCGATAAAATTGAATCGCGACGGAACTTTTAGTTTGCGTTTTGCCCTTCCAGAAGGCGAGCAGGTCATCCCTGTCAGAGCGATATCCACTGATAAACAAGAGGAACGGACGATAACCCCCGTCGTGAGGAAACATACAAAATAGATGGAAAAAGGTTATCTGACGATCGTCCTTCACAGTCACCTGCCATACGTTCGCCATCCCGAATACGAGGATTTTTTAGAGGAAGATTGGCTTTACGAAGCGATAACCGAGACTTACATACCTTTGATAAATGTCTTCAATGGGCTGATTAGGGATGGAGTCGATTTTCGCATCGTCATGTCCATAACGCCAACCTTATCGTCGATGCTTGCGGATCCCCTCCTGCAGGATAGATATATAAAGCACTTAGAGATGCTTATTGACCTTTCAAATAGAGAGGTCGAGCGGACACGTTGGCAGCCGGAATTCAACCGTCTGGCACTTATGTATCAGGCGAGGTTCAATGAGGCGCGCCATATCTTCGTCGAACGATATCACAAGAATATCCTGACCGCATTTAAAGAATTTCAGGATTTGGGCAAATTGGAGATAATTACGTGTGCTGCGACGCATGGCTTTATGCCCTTGATGGAGGTCTGTCCAAAATCTGCGCAGGCTCAAATTCAAGTAGGGGCGAATAACTATCAGGTACATTTTGGCAGACGTCCACGAGGTTTTTGGTTGCCCGAGTGCGGGTATTATCCAGGCGTTGACCAATATCTTAAAGAGGCGGGCATTAAATATTTCTTCGTGGATGCTCATGGGATTTTACACGGCAGCCCCCGCCCGAAATACGGAGTTTATGCTCCGATATATTGCAAATCAGGCGTTGCTGCTTTCGGAAGGGATGGGGAGTCATCGAAGCAGGTCTGGAGTGCAATAGAAGGCTATCCCGGCGATTATAACTATCGTGAATTTTATCGCGACGTCGGATTCGATTTAGATTACGAATACATAAAACCCTATATCCATAAAGACGGCATAAGGATAAATACGGGCATAAAATATTATAGAATTACAGGCAGGGCGGATCATAAGGAGCCATATAGTCCGGACTGGGCACGCGAGAAAGCGGCAGAGCACGCCGGGAATTTTATGTTCAATCGCGAGAAACAGGTTGAGCACCTATTTGACATAATGAAGAAGAAACCAATAATTATTTCGCCGTACGATGCGGAGCTGTTCGGGCATTGGTGGTACGAAGGGCCTATGTTTTTGGATTATCTGTTTAGGAAAATACATTATGACCAGAAGACGATCAAGCTGATAACGCCATCGGAATATTTGGAGCAATTCCCTAGGAATCAAGTAATAACGCCTTCGTTGTCTAGTTGGGGATGGAAGGGTTATTGCGAGGTTTGGTTGGAGGGTTCAAACGATTGGATTTACCGGCACTTGCATAAGGCATCGGAGCGGATGGCGGAACTGGCGAATGATTATCCGAATGCGAATGGGCTATTAAGGCGCGCGCTAAATCAAGCGCTACGCGAATTATTATTGGCCCAATCAAGCGACTGGGCATTTATTATGAAGACGGGCACCGTTGTGCAATATGCTGTTAAAAGGACTAAAGACCATATCCTAAGATTTATAAAACTCTACGAAGATATTAAATCAAATCGCATCGACGAAGGTTGGCTTTCGGATATCGAATGGAAGGATAACATTTTTCCAGAAATAGATTACAGGTCCGTTTCTTATGGAGCCACTTCTGGAATTTGAGACCTGGCACTTTGTGAAACGGACCCGGTTTTAACAATGTTAGATAAGAACAAATTTCCCCAACATATAGCCATTATAATGGACGGTAACGGTAGGTGGGCGCAACTTCGCGGCCTCCCTCGCATTATGGGACATAGGGCTGGGATTAAGTCAGTCAGAGAGGTAATTAAGGCCTGCCGTGAAATAGGGATAAAGTATTTGACGCTTTATGCATTTTCTATTGAGAATTGGAAAAGGCCCAAGAAGGAAGTTAAGACACTGATGCGTTTTTTGAACGAATACATCGATAAGGAATTGAAGGCATTGAAAGAGAACGGCATAAGATTAAACGTCCTCGGTAGGATAAATGGCCTTCCGGATTATGTGCGCCCGAGATTAAAGAAGGCCGTCGAAGAAACCAAGGATTGTAAGTCCATGATTTTGAACGTCGCTTTAAATTATAGCGGAAGATGTGAGATAGTTGACGCCGCCAAGAAATTCGCTTTATCGGTGAAATCCGGCAAACATAAGATAAAGGAATTAGACGAAAAGTTATTTGCCGAATTTTTATATACTAAGGATCAGCCGGACCCAGATCTTTTGATTCGCACTTCGGGAGAGATGCGCATCTCAAATTTTTTGTTGTGGCAGATATCGTATTCGGAACTTTATGTAACTGCGAAGCTTTGGCCGGACTTTAGTAAGCGCGATTTAGAAGAGGCGATTTTGGAGTATCAGAAACGAGACAGAAGATTTGGGGCATAATGGGAATATGATATGTTAGCAGCGAGAATTATCAGCTCATCGATATTAATCGTTTTCGTTATATTTACTGTTTTTATCTTCCCGAACTGGTTTTTCTGTTCGGTTGCGACTGCGATAATCGCGTTGGCGCTGTACGAATTCTACTCTCTCGTCGAACGAAAGGGCATTCCCATATTTAAATATGTCGGCATATTAATTGGAATGACCTTTCCGATTTCTATCTACCGCTCTTTTGAGCCAACAAAAGGTTGGGAACTCGTATTTATAATCGCGGTGGTGCTGTTGATATTCATCCTCCAATTTACGCGCAGGGAAAGCAATCAAGCGATAGTCGGTGTATCCACGACGATATTCGGGATCTTATATATAAGTTGGGCATTCAGTTTCTTGATGAAATTAAAGTTAGTTTCCGACAACGCCCTGCCGGCGGGCAACTTACTTGTTGTCTTTCTTCTCTTAGTTACGAAGTCCGGTGATATCGGCGCGTATTTTATTGGCACATATTTCGGCAAACATAGCCTCATACCGAGGATAAGTCCAAAGAAATCGGTAGAAGGCACCGTAGGCGGATTTATCTTTAGCGTAGCATTCGCTATCTTGAGCAAGTATTATTTACCGACCGTATCGATTATGCATCTCGTCATCCTTGGATGTTTGCTAGGGATTTTAGCGCAGGTGGGGGACTTATCGGAGTCGCTTATAAAGCGTGACTGTCAGGTAAAGGATTCGGGAAACTTAATTCCGGGCTTAGGCGGCATATTGGATTTGATAGACAGCATATTGTTTGCTGCGCCGACGTTATATTTCTACGTGAAGAAATTTTTAGTATGAAAAGGATTACGATTTTAGGTTCGACAGGTTCCATAGGAACCAAGGCTTTGGATGTAATCGAAAGCCATTCAGATAATTTTTCAGTTGCGGCGTTGGCATCACATTCAAACGTCACATTGCTCGCAGAGCAGGCGAAGAGGCATCATCCTAAGCTCGTCGCAATTTATGATGAATCTAAATTCAGCGATTTAAAGAATTCTTTAGTCGGAACCGATATAAAACTTGCTTGTGGTGCTTCGGGGGTAGAAGAAGTCGCAAGATATGATGGCGCCGATCTAACCCTTATTGCAATAGCAGGTTCAGCGGGATTAATACCTACTTTGGCTGCGGTCGAGGGTGGTAAGACGGTTGCGTTAGCGAATAAAGAGCCGCTTGTGATGGCGGGGGGTATAATTACGGCCCGCGCAAAAGAAAAGGGCACGAAGATAATCCCAGTAGACTCTGAACACAGCGCAATCTTTCAATGTCTAAACGGACAAAATGGTTCTATCGTAAATAAAATTTATTTGACGGGCTCAGGCGGCCCATTGAGAAAGATTAATTCGAGAAGATTCGATTCGCTATCCCCTGAAGAGGTAATTAATCATCCGAAATGGAAGATGGGCAAAAAGATCTCGGTAGATTCAGCGACTTTGATGAACAAGGGCTTAGAGATCATTGAGGCAAAATGGCTTTTTAACATCAACGTCGATAAAATTGAAGTCCTCATTCATCCGGAAGCGATAATTCATTCGATGGTTGAATTTGTAGACGGCTCGATAATAGCGCAACTTTCATCGACCGATATGCGATTGCCGATTTTATACGCTTTATCTTATCCCAAAAGGATCAACTCGGCTCTGCCGGCCGTCGATTTCTTAAAGTTGAAAAAACTTACTTTTCTGCCGCCAAATAAAAGAAAGTTCCCATGCCTTAAGATGTCGTACGAAGTTGCAAGGCGAGGCGGCTCTTATCCTATTGTTTTAAACGCTGCAAACGAAGAGGTGGTCTGGGCTTTTCTCGATAGAAAGATAAAATTTATTCGAATGCCTAAAATTATAGAGAAAGTGTTGTCGTTGCATAAGGGAAAATCAAATCCAACATTGGAAGAAATTTTAGAGATAGATGTTTGGGCTCGGGAGGAGGCAAAAAGATTAATCAGATGATGGCGTGGCTTCAAGTTGCAATTGTATTTTCCGTCATAATTTTGGTTCACGAGTTCGGCCATTTCTTACTGGCGCGAAGAGTCGGGGTTAAGATAGAGATATTTTCATTTGGATTTGGACCGAGGTTATTTTCATTTAAAAGAGACGATATAGAATACAGAATTTCCGCGATACCATTCGGTGGCTATATAAAGATGGCAGGCGATGACCCCGCAGAGGAGAGAAAAGGAGAACCTTGGGAATTTTTATCACAGTCGGTTGGAAATAGATTGAAGATTGTTTTTGCGGGTCCTTTATTGAATTACATATTAGGTTTTATTCTATTTTCCCTGGTCTTTTATATGGGTTATCCAACTCTCTCGACGAAGATCGGAGATCTTTTGGATGGATATCCAGCGAAGAAAAGCGGCATTCGAGTGGGAGATGAGATTATCGCCATAGATGGAAAACCCGCGCGCCACTGGGAAGAGATTACAGAGATCATCCATAAAAAGACAGAAGGTTCCTTGACCTTAACTTTGAATAGGAGCGGTTCAGAGATTATAGTTACCTTAACGCCGCTTGTTAAAAGTACAAAGGACCTTCTCGGGCGGACGATAAAGATAGGTTTGATCGGTATTGCTCCTTCTGAAAAAATCGAATATGTAAAATATGGAATGCTCAAATCCTTTGAACTAGGCTTCGAAAGGCTTATGAAGATAACCGTCCTTACCTATCAGGGGCTATGGAGGATATTAACAGGAGCGATGTCATTTAGAGAATCCGCCGCAGGACCCATAGGTATATTCAATATAATGGTCTCTGTCGCTAAAATTGGGATTATTCCTTTGCTGCAATTGACGGCATATTTAAGTGCCCTTTTGACAATATTCAATGTCTTACCGATTCCAGCGTTAGATGGTGGGCATATGATGTTTCTATTTTTGGAGAAGGTAAGGGGAAAACCCGTAAGCAGAAGAGCACAGGAAATCGCTACACAGGTCGGAATGACTTTTTTGATCGCCCTGATGCTTTTTGTGTCGTATAACGATATTTTGAGGCTCTTAAAAAAGTAGATGAAAATAGAGAGGCGTAAAACCAAAACTATAAATTTAGGCGGCGTCAAAATTGGAAGCGGACATCCGATTTCCGTTCAGTCTATGACTAAAACCAAAACTTTAGATGTGAAGGCTACGGTTGCCCAAATTAAAAGGTTACAAAGGGCAGGGTGCGAGATAATTCGAATCGCGATTAAAGACAGACCTTCCTGCGATGCGATTCCCGAAATAAGAAAGAAAATAGATATCCCGCTTGAAGCGGATATACATTTCGACTATAGGTTAGCGCTTAAGTCGATGGAATGCGGCGCAGATGGAATTAGATTAAATCCGGGAAATATCTACAAGGTAGAACAGGTTAAAGAAGTTGTTCGGCTCGCAAGTAAAAAACGCATACCGATTCGAGTAGGGGTAAATTCTGGCTCGGTCAAAATCCCTAAGGGCAAGGTTATACCAAAGGATAAATTTCCTGAGCTGATGGTTAAGGCAGCGTTGGATTACATAAAGATAATGGAACGTTTAGATTTTTACGATATAATGGTTTCGCTTAAAGCATCGGATGTATTGGAGACAATCGAGGCATATCGCAGGATGGCTTCTGTGTGCGATTATCCGTTTCATTTAGGCGTTACCGCAGCTGGTCCTTCGGTAAAAGGAACGGTTAAATCATCACTCGGCATAGGAATTCTACTTATGGAAGGAATTGGCGATACTTTGAGGGTTTCGCTGACGGAAGATCCAGTTGATGAGGTCTATGTTGCGAAAGAGATTTTGCAATCATTGGGCCTACGCAGTTTCGGTCCGGATATTATATCCTGCCCGACCTGTGGACGCACAGAGGTGGATATAATTAAAATAACAAACGAAATAGAAGATAAACTCAGTCAGATAAAGGACGAAGATGGAAGGCTATCGAAATTGCGCGTTGCAATAATGGGTTGCGTTGTAAATGGCCCAGGTGAAGCAAAAGAAGCGGACTTAGGGATCGCTGCTGGAAAAGGCAGTGGGCTTCTTTTCGCAAAAGGAAAGCCCATAAAAAAGATTAAAGAAAACGAATTTGTCAGCGCGATTATTTCAGAGATTAAGCGCATTTTAAATTGAAAATCCGCCGTAGGAGGAAGATCGAATATGAAATGGTCTGAAGGACTTATACCTACATTAAAGGAAGAACCAGCCGAGGCAGAAGTTATAAGCCACAAGTTAATGATTCGCGCGGGCCTTATTAGAAAATTGACCGCTGGTGCCTATTCATATCTTCCGTTGGGATTTAAGGTGTTAAAGAAAATTGAGACTATAATCCGTCAGGAGATGGACGCAAAAGGTGCGCAAGAGGTATTGCTTCCCGCTTTGCAGCCGTCGGAACTCTGGAAGGAGTCCGGAAGATATGAGGACTTAGGCGAGGATATGGTTAAATTCATAGACAGGCACAAAAAAGAGATGGTGATGGGGCCAACGCACGAAGAGGTCATTACAAATTTGATTCGCGGCGAAGTAAAATCTTATAGGCAGTTGCCTTTAATTTTATATCAGATTCAGACGAAATTCAGAGATGAAATGCGCCCAAGATTTGGAGTGATTCGCTCTCGAGAGTTTATAATGAAAGACGCTTATAGTTTCGACCGTGATACGGAAGGTTTAGAAGGTAGTTACAAGAAGATGTATGATGCATATTGCAAGATATTTTCTCGTTGTGGATTATCCTATATCGCGGTTGAGGCAGACCCGGGAGTGATGGGGGGCGATGTTTCTCACGAGTTTATGGTTTTGTCGGAAAACGGAGAAGATTTACTCGCGCATTGTAAAAAATGCGGGTATGCGGCAAGTTTCGATAAGGCAGAGTGTCCTGAAGTATCCGAGGAGAAAGAAGAGTTAAAGCCGTTAAAAGAAGTGGATACCCCCAACGTAAGTACCATCGATAAGGTATCTAAATTGCTAAATGTAAAACCGAATAAGATGGTCAAAACCTTAATTTACGAAGTTGACAGAAAGCCAATTGCAGTTCTTGTTCGCGGAGACCACGACGTAAATGAGGCAAAGCTTAAACGGGCGCTTAAAATACCGCATATAAGATTGGCTGAACCGGAGATGATCGAAGCTGTAACTAAAGCACCAGTTGGATTTGCGGGTCCTTGCGGATTAAAAGACGTTGAGATGGTAGCGGATTCTTCTTTAAGGGGATTGAAAAATTTTGTATCGGGAGCAAACAAGAAAGACAAACATTTGATAAATGTCAATTTCGGCAGAGATTTTGAGGCGAAAAATTTCGCCGATATAAGATACATCATTGAGAATGATGCGTGCCCTAAATGTAAAGGGAATATTAAAATCGAACATGCGATAGAAGTAGGGCACGTATTTAAATTGGGCGTCAAATATTCCAAAGCGTTAGGTGCTGCCTTTATAGACGTAGATGGGAAGGAGAAACCGTTTATTATGGGATGCTATGGGATCGGCGTAAATAGAATTGCCGCAGCCCGTATCGAGCAAAGCCACGACGACGATGGGATTATATGGCATCCAGCGATTGCGCCATATGAAGTCGCGATTCTTCCCCTTAATACCGACCACGCCCCATCTATGGAAGCGGCCGAGAGGATTTACAAGGAGCTTACCGCTGCCGGCATCGAGTGCATCCTCGACGACCGCCCCGACCGCGCCGGCGTCAAATTCAAAGACTCCGACCTAATCGGTTTTCCTATTCAAGTTATAATAGGCGAAAAAAAGATCGCAAATGGCGAAGCGGATGTAAAGGATAGGAAGACGAAGCAGGTGAAGGTGGTCAAGGCCGATGAGGTTATAACTGCAGTCAAGAACCTTTTGAATACTCTAAGCAAGTAGATACTATAAGATTATCGGAAAAAGCGAAATGCGTCTATCCTGCTATTACAGGCAAAATGCGAAATTAGTCAAAAATTTCGTGCTGATTTTTTTATCTTATATGGTAAAATTCTATTCAGGATAACAAAATGTCGGAAATTACGCATTTCGTCTATTAATTGTTATGTGTAAAATTAGGAGAAAACAATGTTAACTAAACTAACAAATTTTATTTTCGGTGTTCCGTGGACGATAAAATCCTTACGAAAAAAAGAACCAAACTCAAAAATTATTGCATCGGGCGCCACGAAAGGAAGAATCTTAAAAAATGAATCAAATGTCCAGTATGGCTTTGGATGGATTATATCGAGGAGAAGTGCTTTAATTTTAACTGAAGAAAAATTGCTATGTGGCAATTGGGTCATTCCTCTAAGCGATATACAAAAAGCATCTATGTTAAAATTTCGATCTACATTTTCAAAGGGATTAGTCTTA
Source organism: Candidatus Omnitrophota bacterium (assembly GCA_043821025.1). Taxonomy (GTDB): domain Bacteria; phylum Omnitrophota; class Gorgyraeia; order Pluralincolimonadales; family CAZUZR01; genus JBDRDF01. The sequence goes on along the minus strand of JBDRDF010000008.1, from coordinate 3,073 downwards.
AAAATTAGCACAAAAAACAACAAACACTATCAATTTGGTCTCACCTACGATCCAATTTGGGAAAATCAGAAAATATTACAATTCGAAATTGATACTCAAAAGATTAAATATTCTTGGCTTAGCATCATCGTTAGAATCATAGTAATAATATGGCTTATAAGTTTAATAATAAAATGGATCACATAACAACTCAATCGAGCGGATTTTTTCCGCAGCTTCGCTGCTCCAAAAACCGCTCATTTCGGGCGTTGGTAATGTCAAATAAATTGTGTAAATTCAACTAAAGGCTTATCCTCCCACTTGTTATTTAAACGAGTAAATATAGCATAAATAATACGGTTAACGCTATCTTGATTAGTAAAGCAGCTCATAGGTCTTATGCGCCTGCGCACTTCTCTAAAAGAGCGTTCTATGACATTAGTAGTTCTAATACGTTTTCTAATCAATGCCTTGTATTTCTCTGGTATAGGTATCTCTAAGAAGCTAAGCAATTCATCTAGGTCCTTTTCGATACAGTTAACCGCCTTAGGATATAGTTTATACCAGTGATTCTTCCAGAGGCGAAATAATCTGACAGCTTCTCGTTTAGTCTTGGCTTTGTAGATCTTTTTGGCTTCCGAAAGCACTTGTTTTTCATCGCTCTTTCTTAAAGTTTTAGCCACATTTCTAAGCTTATGCACCCAGCAATGCTGTCTTTTGGTATAGGCATATACTATATCCAAAGCAGCGTGTAACCCTTTGCAGCCATCAGTAATGATAAGTTTAAGGTTATCTCCTTTAAGCCCTCTTGTGTAGAGGTCGTTAAGGAATGCTTCCCAAGAACTCTGTGATTCCGAAGAGGCGATTCTAAAAGAGATAAGATCCTTTTTACCGAAGATAGTTATCCCGTAGGCAACCAGAACGAGCTTCTTAACCGCCTTTAACGAGCTTTTTACCGATAAGGTAATGCCATCTAAGAATAAGAACTGGTATTCATCCAAAAGTTTTCTTTTATGGAATTCCTTTACTTTGGAGTTTAAGTTCTTTGTTATGCGTGATACACAGGAAGCACTAAAGGTTGTCTCTAAGAGAGGTTTTATAGCAGCAGAGACATCCCTTGTAGAAACACCGGATAAGAAGACATTGCATATAGCTTCGTTTACCGCCTTTTGTCTTCTTTGGTAAAGTTCAAAGACCTTGGTTTTGAATAATCCTAATCTACGGCGGGGGATCTTTAAGTCATCTATAGGGCCTAATTCGGTATCGAGATTGCGATAGTAGTAACCATTGCGGTAATCGAGCCTTAATTCTGTTCTTTGGTGCCTTGTAGCATTGATATGATTGGTTATTTCATAATCCATACAGAATTCCATAGTCTCCTTAAGGAGTAAGCGGGTATGTCTCTTGATATCTACCCAGAAGTTTACATCATTGCAAGACTCAACAAAATCCTTTACGTGTTTCCATCTTTGTGTTACATTATTATCAAAGACAAGGTATTGCATTGGGGTGTACCTCCTTTCACTTTTGGGGCAGCTATTTGCCCAAGGGTTAAAGATTTCAAAAGAGAGGATACACCCTTTTTAAATTTGCTACAACCTGAATTTACACATAATATAATACACTACCTCGGGCGTTAGAATAGTAGATAAATTTGCATAACTGTGGTATAATAAAACCATGGACAAAGCAATTTTTAAGGTCACTTCTATCCGCGACAAGGGTGATCATGGCTATTGGATAAAGAAATCCTACCCCGAAAGGCTCGCGGCCTTAGAGCAGTTAAGAAGAATCGTATTCGGTTATGATCCGTCTACCGCAAGACTTCAGAGAACTCTTACAGTTACTAAACTCAAAAAGAATTGAGTATCTGGTAATAGGCGGTTATGCCGTTGCCCTCTACGGATATCCCCGGGCTACCGGAGATATGGATATCTGGCTCGCCATTTCCAAAGACAATGCCAAAAAAACCGTCGAAGCCCTGAAGGAATTTGGCTTTGATACGCCTGAATTAAAAGAAGAATTATTCTTGGAAAAAGGGAAGAATATACGTATGGGTAACCCGCCCTTACGTATAGAATTTTTGACATCCATAGACGGCGTTGAATTTGCCGAGTGCTACAGGAATAAAGAAACCGTAAAGATAGATGATATAGAAGTTAATTTCATATCCCTTAAAGATTTAATGAGAAATAAAAAAGCCAGCGGCAGGTATCAGGACCTGGCAGACCTTGAGAATTTAGGGAAATAATGTATTTCTAACAATTCGCTCCAGCGGACCCCGAAACTTTCGGGGCCGTTGAGTTCAAATGTTATGTGAAGAAAATGGATAATATTTTTAGGGGACGTTCCCCAAGGGGACACCCTGAAAATATTGAAATAAAATCCCTCTGATTATCGTCTATATAGATAAAAGGAGGGATTTATTATGCCTGAAGTCGTCCCGCAGGAGATAATCGAGCAGAGGATATTCTGGATAAAGGGAAGGAAGGTGATGCTGGATAAGGACTTAAGCGCAGCTTTACGGCGTTCCTACCAAGAGGCTTAAAGAACAGGTCAAGAGGAACATAAAGAGATTCCCGGAAGATTTTATGTTTGAGCTGACTTGGCAAGAAGCGGAGTCTTTAAGGTCGCAATTTGCGACCTTAAAACGCGGGGAACACATGAAGTATCTTCCTTATGCATTCACTGAACAGGGCATTGCCATGTTGTCAAGCGTCCTTAACAGCGAAAGAGCTATCGAAGTCAATATAGCCATAATGCGCACGTTTGTCAAGATGCGCAGACTACTTGAGACTCACAAAGGGCTTTTGCGCAAGATCGAAGAGATGGAGAAAAAGTATGACTACCAGTTCAAGGTTGTCTTTGAAATTATTAAGAACTTCATTAAAGAGGAAGAGAAACCTAGGCGCAGGATAGGGTTTCGCGGGGATTGACCCTCGTCAAAAATCTGCTGTTATAAAATAGTGATATGTCCTGTTTCTTAACAAATGAAATGTCCGCTTTCAAAGCGGGGTATGATAATATGCTCCACCTAAAAATGGAGGCAAGCTATGCAAGCATATTATCCAGAACCCGCACTGGAGCGGGCAAT
>JBDRDF010000007.1:0-50755 GCA_043821025.1 Candidatus Omnitrophota bacterium | reverse complement strand
ATTCTCTTGGCTCATCGCGATAATGTCCTCTCCTGCCATATAACCCTCCTTGTGAAAGAAGGATTATAGCATCTTCTGGATACGACACTTCTACTTTGGCAGAATACGACATTATCATTTTGGGATTACAGTAAAATTTTTGCCATCAATGTAACTTAAATATAAATCTTGCGAGCTTACAAGGCGCTTAAGTTCGATTAAATGGAGCGGGCGAGGAGAATCGAACTCCCGTGAACAGCTTGGAAGGCTGCCGTTCTACCATTGAACTACGCCCGCCTGGTGGGCAGGGAAGGATTCGAACCTTCGAAGGCATCGCCGCCAGATTTCAAGTGCCCTCAAGTTACCTTAAGGCTTGGACTATCTCATCATCCTCAAAAATATGCAAGGACGGTGGGCGCTTAGTCTCTGCACCTTCCCCGACGTAACGTCGGGGCTTGGCTCAGGATTATCCTCAAAACCTTTAGGACTTCCCTGAATTCACCCACTTTTCCATCTAATATTGCTATTAGACGCTGCGTAACCACACAGTCTGGTCCATTTGGCCACTTTGGTACCTGCCCATTTATACTGGAGCTGGTGAGAGGAATTGAACCTCCAACCCCCTCATTACAAGTGAGGCGCTCTGCCATTGAGCTACACCAGCTTTTTAATCGCTAAAGGCAATTTATTTAAAAGATCGGATGCGATTAAACTGATTTCGCCCTTTTCCTTTGCAGCTAAATCTCCTGCAAGTCCGTGCAAATATACGCCGAGTTTTGCAGCATCAAAAGGCCTTAACCCTTGACCTATAAATGATGCTATCATTCCGGTTAAAACATCTCCTACGCCGCCCGACGCCATTCCGGGATTTCCAGTTGTGTTCGTATAAGTTTTGCCTTTCGGCTCGGCGACAACTGTTCGATGGCCTTTCAAAACGCAGACAACATTATATTTATTTGCGAAATCCTTTGCAACTTTTTCTTTATTTCTGGTTATCTCAGCTCTCGATAAAAAAATTAACCTCGACATCTCGCCCGGATGAGGAGTGATTACAATCGGCGCTTTTGCCGATTTCAATATTGCCGCCTTCCTTTCGAGTGCGTTGATGCCATCTGCGTCTAGGACCATCGGTTTATTTAAAGAGACGATTAATCGCTTGGCCAGTTTTTGCGTGCTGCTATTTCTTGAAAGGCCTGGCCCAATTGCCACACAATCAACCTTCTTGGCAAATTTCAGGATCTCAGGCAGGGCCTTTTCACTCAACGTTTGCTGGCGCGTCTCAGGCAAGGGCTTCGTCATCACCTCAGTTAGTTTTCTTGCCAAAATCGGATTCAAGCTCTTGCAAATACCAAGAGTGACAAGTCCGCTCCCTGATAAAAGGGCCGCTTGGGCACATAATGCCGCCGCACCTGTCATCCCCACAGAGCCGGCGATTACGAATACATACCCGTAATCTCCTTTGTGTGTATCCGACTTTCTCTTGGGCAACAGTTTTTTAAAATCGCTAAGGGACATTTTTATCTTCGAATTTAATTTCTTCTTAACAAAATACAATTTCCGACCGCATAATTTTCCGTGTGAGATAAACTGACGACCACCTTTGAAATCCGCCTTTTTTCTTTTAATCTCTTTGCGCTGCCTTTTAGTATCACTTTCGGCTTCCCATTTTTCTCATTTAATATCTCAACATCAGTCCATGCAATAGGAGCATCTCCCTCGCCACCGAAGGCCTTGTAAACGGCTTCTTTCGCCGCGAACCTCGCCGCAAGATGCTGCTCAGGTGCGCCTTTGCTTTTACAATAAGCGAGTTCTCGTTTCGTATAAATTTTATCTAAGAACCTTCTACCCCATTTTTTAACGGCGGATTTGATTCGCTTTACCTCTACTATATCTACGCCGAATCCCTCTATCATTTTATCAGCACTAACATCTCCTTTACCGCTTTATCCAATCCGACGAACACCGCCCGAGAAATTATCGAATGGCCGATATTCAATTCCTCAATATTTTTGATGTGAGCCACACCGTTTACATTATTATAATTTAGTCCGTGCCCTGCATTAACACGAAGACCCAAGTCAATCGCGTATTTTGTGGAGTCGATTAATTTCTTTAGCTCCGTTTTTTTTCTTCGCTCGTCTTTGGCATTTGCGTATTCGCCTGTGTGAAGTTCTATAAAATCCGTACCTAAATCGGAAGCTGCCTTAATCTGCCTCTTGTTGGGATCTATAAATAAACTGACGATGATGCCACGTCGTCTTAGTTTATAAATTACATCCGCCAGTTGCTTTTTGCCTTTTATGCAATCTAATCCGCCTTCGGTCGTCAATTCCTTTCGCCTCTCGGGAACTAAAGTCGCTTCGTCGGGCCTTACATCAAGCGCTATCTTTACGATATCCTTAGCAACCGACATCTCTAAATTCAACCGCGTCTTAACCGTCTTCCTTAATAAATATACATCCCTCTCATTTATATGCCTTCTATCTTCGCGTAAATGGCAGACTATGGAATCGCATCCTGCCGCTTCGCAGATGCGCGCAGCTAAAACCGGGTCCGGCTCAATTCCTCCTCTTGCTTGTCTTAATGTTGCGACGTGGTCTACATTAACTCCTAATTTGGGCATTATAGTTTTTAAGGCTGCTGGGATTTTTCGATAGGGATGGTAATATCAACGATTCCGCCTGCGCCGTAAAACCTAACTCCTTTAATCGATTCCAACGGAACCGTTACATTGTAAGTCCTGGTCTGGCCGGTAATATCGATTGGTACTGTCTTTAAGGAAACTAACTTGTCGACGAGACGCTTTGAGCCGATAATAAATGTCGCATCCGGCTTTATCGTTATCTTATTCGCACGAAGAATGTAGCCCGCCGCTGGGAGGCCTTTAATTATAGGCGTTATTTGAACCTGCTTAATTAAGTTTCCGGGCGCATAGCCAACCCAAAAAGGCAACCTCTCTTCCCCGGGTGTACGGTGTAGTTCGCCAACAACATAAAACCAAGTGATGATTGCCAATACCAACGAAGTTACCTTAAGCAAAAAATTCTTCGATAGCCAGCTTTTCATGTCTTCTTCTTCCAAAATATATTGGCGAAGAATTTTATCCGTGGCCGTTTTTCTTTCTTAGGCCTGTATAAAAGTGCTCGCAGATGGTTTATAAGCCGTTCCCTGTCCAAATCGCGGGTTAACTTTCCTGCGTTCGCGACGGAAACAGCGCCTGTCTCTTCCGAAACGACGACGCAGACCGCATCGGTCTCTTCGGTAAGGCCTATTGCTGCCCTGTGCCTGGTGCCGAGCAACTTGCTTATGTCAGGATTTTGCGTAAGCGGGAAAAGGCATCCCGCTACAATTATTCTGTCACCGTGAATAATAATACCGCCGTCGTGTAAGGGGGTATTCGGCATAAATATGGTATTCAACAGTTCGCTGGTCACATTGCTGTCGATTGTAACGCCGCTTTCCATATATGGTTCTAGGTTTACTTCTCTCTGTATCGCTAAAATCGCGCCTATCTTTTTCTTAGAAAGCATCGAAGCGGATTTGGCAATCTCCTCGATGACCCTCTCCTCGGTTATGAAGCTACCGAAGACCTTTTCCCTTCCTATCCTCGCCAAACCGCTACGCAATTCGGGCTGGAATACGACCAAAAATGCGATTACGGAAAGCGCGAATAACTTCGCAAAGATCCAATTGATAACATCAAATCCTAACTTCTGCGTCAGAAAAAATATTATTATGACGATTATGATTCCGCGAAGCACTTGAACCGCACGAGTACCTTTGACGAATGCCAACAACCTGTAGATTACAAACCAAAGGATCGCTATCTCAATAACCGGCTTCCAAACTATAAACATAAGTTCTCTTATATTTTCTGCTTGGCTAAAATTTAACATTTTAAAAACGCATCGGTTAAACGCGCAACCTGGCGCATTTGGTCAACATCGTGGACCCTCAGGATATCTGCGCTATTTTGAATCGCTACAGCGACGGATGCCGCAGTCCCAAATAACCTCCCCTCTGCATCAACGCCTAATACTTTTCCAATGAACGACTTCCTCGATGGACCAATCAAAATCGGATATCCCAACGATTTGAATTCGCGCAATCTTTTTAGGATCTTTAAATTGTGTTCGACCGTTTTACCAAATCCGATACCGGGATCGATTATAATTCTATCGTCGGAAATCCCGGCTTCTTTAGCAATTCTTATACTGTGCCGCAAGCTCTCCATTATCTCGTAAATCAGCGATTTATATTTAGGGCTCTTTTGCATCGTGCGAGGAGTGCCCTTGATATGCATCAGGACAATCGCCGCATTGTATCTTTTTGCCAACTTCGCCAATTTAGGGTCTACCTTAAGCCCCGTTATATCATTTACGATCACGGCCCCGCAATCGAGCGCCTTATGCGCTACTTCCGTCTTTGAAGTATCTATCGAAATTGGAATTTTGAGCCGCTTCGCCAAAATTTTGATTATCGGGATTACCCGCTCGCATTCCTGTTTTGCAGAAACGGCTTTCGCGCCTGGCCGAGTTGATTCGCCGCCGATATCGACTATATCTGCGCCTTGCGCCTCCATCTCTAACGCGCGTTCTACAGCTTTTTCTCTATCAAAATAAAGCCCACCGTCGGAAAAGGAATCGGGCGTAACATTCAATATCCCCATTATATACGTGCGCTTTTTCAAATTCAATTTATATTTGCCGGCGCTTAGGACGAAATTTTCCTTCTCATAGTTTATTTCGAGCGAACGTATCCCTCTTCCTAATTCAGGCAAGCAAAGGGGTTGTTCGGCCAATTTGTCACAGAGACGATTTATCTGCGCCTGTGTTGCAATTATTATGCCTTCGCAATTTCGAGACCTACTCGTAAATGCATCCCAAGGAACGGCGCAGTCACCGCCAATTGAAAGCAACTCCTGTTTTAGGATATTAAGCGCAGCAGAATCTATTCCTCTTACCTTGATTATCCTTAAAATCCCCTTTTGCGCCATGATGTCGATTCCGCCGGGATGAACTTTCAAAGAGCGCAATTCATCAACTACTTCGCTTATTCCTTTAAGTTCCAGAACTTGAAGATTCATCTGGAAGCCCCAATAGCTGCCTTACTTCTTTGACGTCCAAAACCTCTTTTTCGAGTAGCGTCTGTGCTAAGGTCTTTAATTTATCTTTATTATTAGAAAGCATCTCTTTTGCGCGGGCATAACATTCGTCTATGATACGTTTAACTTCTTGGTCTATTATTAAAGCGGTCTGGTCGCTGTAATTTCTCTCCTCGAAAATATCCCTGCCCAAAAATATCTGCTCCTGCTTTCTCCCGAATGTCAGGTGGCCTAATTTATCGCTCATACCGAACTCGGTTACCATGCTTCGTGCTTGCTCAGTCGCGACTTCCAAATCGTTGTGCGCACCGGTGGTTACTTCGTTAAGTATCAATTCTTCGGATGCCCTGCCGCCCAATAAAACCGCAAGTTCCGCAAGCAATTCCGTCTTGGTCTTAATATACCTATCCTCAGCCGGCGGAGCCATCGTATACCCTAATGCCATTCCTCTTGGTAGAATTGTAACTTTATGGAGAGGATTTGCTCCCGGAATCAATAACGCCAATAGCGAATGTCCTGATTCGTGATATGCGGTAATCTCTTTTTCGCGACTTGTAATAACGCGACTCTTTTTAGCAGGGCCGGCAATCACGCGCTCTATAGATTCTTCCAGTTCCCCCATCGTAACAGATTCCATATTTTTTCTCGAGGCTAACAACGCTGCCTCGTTGACTAAATTTGCCAAATCGGCGCCAGAGAAACCCGCAGTCCGACGAGCGACTAGTTTTAAATCCGCATCCGGCGCTAACTTAACATTCCTTATATGAACCTTTAAAATCGCCTCCCTTCCGACGATATCAGGCCTGTTTACGACTATAATCCTATCGAATCTGCCAGGACGTAGTAATGCAGGGTCTAAAACATCGGGCCTATTTGTTGCTGCGATTAATATAACGCCTTCTTGCGTATTAAATCCGTCCATCTCAACCAAAAGTGCATTTAGGGTTTGTTCGCGCTCGTCGTGTCCGCCGCCGATGCCAGCGAAACGCTGCCTGCCTACCGCATCTATCTCATCGACAAATATGATGCAACCTTTCCCGCCTAGTTTAGCCGCTCGTTTTGCTTGCTCGAATAGATCGCGAACCCTCGACGCACCAACGCCGACAAACATTTCCACAAAATCCGAACCGCTTATCGAAAAGAAAGGCACTCCTGCCTCTCCAGCGACCGCTTTCGCCAATAGCGTCTTGCCAGTCCCAGGCGCGCCGATTAATAAAATACCTTTCGGCATCTTGCCGCCAAGGCGTTGAAATCTCGGAGGATCTTTTAAGAATTCTATTACTTCTTGTAATTCTTCTTTGGCTTCATCGACTCCAGCGACGTCGTTAAAAGTAATTTTTAATTGCTCTCCTAAAACTTGCCTTGCTCGACTTTTCCCAAAAGATAAAAGTCTGCCTCCACCAGCCTGCGCCCCTCGATACAGAAAAAACCAAAAAATTAGGACAAATATAAGCGGCGGTACAACTAAAGAAAATACGTCTGCCCAAAATGCTCGCGGCTTAATCCTAAACTCCGGGACATTTTCCCTTAATAGTCTCGTCATATCGGGGTCGTTTTCAGGGACTTTGACTATATATGCGGTTCCGTCGGAAAATTGTCCTTCTATGACGTTTTGCGTCTTAAATGCGGATTTTAACTTATGCTCGACCTTATTCTGATTTACATAGTTAAAGAATTCACTATAACTTAATTCTTCAGGCGCAGGTCCAAGTGGCAAAACCCCCACCCGAAAGAAATATAACAGCCCTATAATAAAGATGAGCCAAAATATTATACTCCGTAGGGGCCTTTGCATCCGATTATTCTGTTTTTTCTTCTTTTCTTTGTTTGCCATATCAATTTTCTTTTCTGCAAAACTTTATTATATCAAAAAAAATCTTCAAATAGCAAGAAAATTAAGGGGGACGTTCCCTTTGGGGACAGGCTACTTAAGATAGGGTGTCCCCAAAGGGAACGTCCCCTATCGAAAGTTTAAGTATATGTTTCGTGCCTTTAATTATCTTCACATCATCCGATAAACGTAGGCCGCAGACCCAAATGATCTTTTTGCCGCATATGAGTAATGGGATCGAGCCCCGCAGATTCCTTGGTACTTTTTCATCAACGAAAAAATCCTGCAGTTTCTTCTTGGCTGCCATACCCAATGGTTTAAACCTATCGCCCTTGGCCCAAGTCCTTACATATAAAGGAAGTTTTACCTTATCGTAATCGAGGTATTCGCTGCGTTTGGATTTTTTAAAGTTCGCCTTGCCTCTGACAAATTTAGCGTCGAATATTAAGTTTAATTCGGGGATAAATGTCTTGCCGGGCACGGTCAGTTCCCTATATATTTTTGACCTTAAGATTTTCAAATCCCTTAACCTATAAAATACAAGAGAATCCTTTTTCTTTGCAGCCCTAATCTTATCGGGCAAATCCAACGACCCCCTTTTAGATTCGATTAAGCTCTCGATATCCTCTATGTGAGAATAATCTATCCTTCGCAGATTCCCTTTTAATACCTCAATCGCCTTTCGCAATATCTGCCTTCGAAGCCCAATCGGTACTGTCTTAAAATATCGTAATTTAATTTCGACCGAGTCAGCTCTTACCTTAGCGCACCCTTTAAATGCCTCATCTACTAATCCTGCTAAAACTTCATAATCGTAGGAGATATTTTGTGCGTTTCTCGCCAATGCCTTTTTTATATTCGGATTGAATTTCTCCAAATATGGAATCAATTCATGCCTTATCCTATTCCTTAAAAATTTAGGCATAAGGTTTGTCACATCTTGCCTTGGTTTAATCTTTAAACTGCGTAAATATGCTTCGACATCCTTTCTCCAAACTTCAATTAAAGGCCTTACGATAAATTTCCCATTTAATTTTCTTGTCGCAGGAATTCCGCGTAAGCCGCCTAAGCCCGCGCCGCGAATCAGCCGCATAAGAACGGTCTCGACTTGGTCATCCACGGTGTGTCCCAAAGCAACCTTATTTGCGCCCGCATCTTTTGCTACATTCAATAAAAATTCGTATCGCATCTGGCGAGCTGCTTCCTCTAAGGAAAGTCTTGTATCCTTAGCATATTTTGGTACGTTAGCTTTGCCGAGGTTAAATGGCAATTTCAACCTATTTGCCAAATTCAATACGAAATCATAATCTACTTTCGCCTCTTTTTCCCCTCGAAACATATGGTCTAAATGGGCGATGTGTAATTTAAGGTTGTATTCCTTCTTTAAAGCATTAAGCACAAGCAAAAGCGCCGTAGAATCTGGACCCCCTGAGAGAGCGATTACGACTTTGTCTCCTTTTCCAAGAAGATTAAATTTTTTAACTGTTCTTCTAATTTTTTCTAAAAACATAAAAAACTAATTACTTTTCATTCATACACAATATCGTCTAAATAAAAGACGCATCCTTGAGGATTATCGTTGCTGTCTACGCTCCAGCAGAAACCGCCGACTACGCTGGAGAGATCTTTTTGATATTGGTATAGGTTTATTGTGTACTGTTTCCAGAGAATTGTAAGTCTGATTTTTCCGTATTCGATGTTTAAGGCATCGGCATTTTCTTCTTTAATCCCTCCTATTTTTATGCTTATACATTCTCCGCCTTTTTCGCCTTTTGCCCAGAAGGTAAGTTTTTTAATGCCTCTTAAATCATATCCTTTCTTCTTTCCCCAATTATTTGGCGGATATTGCCAGTAAACTCCAGCCCATTTATCGTTTTGTGATTTCGTTACATCGTATGTCCATTTCTGGCAGTACGTTCCGCTGTGGGGCCTTTCGGTGCACCTATTATCCAGTTTAACCGCATTAGCATCGCCCATAAATCCGCTTGGAACATAAACTCCGTCTTTGTCATCATACACAACCACTCTTTTAATAGCTTGGGAGTAACTAAATGCCGCTGAAATTAACAAAATCAAAATCAATGCGCCAAGAAATATCTTTTTTGCCATTTGCCCTTTCCCTCCTTTCTGAAAAATTGGTGGCGGCGACCCGATTCGGTCGCTGAGGCCAAATCGACCGCTTCGCCCCAAATTAGCCAGCCTCGCTCCTTAAAAGGAAACCCTGATGGTTTCTTTTTAATATTTATCTTCCTTCCGCTTTAGATGTTTCCTGCCTTCAGGGAGAAAACAATCTTTTCTCCCTGAAACTCTCTTTTTGGTTCGAATCGGTGATTTGCCACCCGAAGCCAAACTTTCCGAATCGCCTGATGTGGGCGTAGAGTGGTGGCGGCGACCCGATTCGAACGGGTGACATAGCGGGTATGAGCCGCTCGCTCTAACCAACTGAGCTACGCCGCCATTAAACTTTTGCAAAAAATGCTATGGTCAAAAGGACCGTTCCAAGAAATATCAGAATCCTACCGAAGCGCTTTGTGCTTCTTACTTCCAGCTCCCAAGAGATGGGTTCGACTTTCCAATTTATCCGCTCGCAATATCTTTGCTGAAATTTTATGACGGACTCCGAGCGCAATAAGGCGACTATGCCGAAAAGCAAGGATGTCAGACCAATTATGACTGCGATTATTTTATACGTCAAACTTATTAGTATCATTTTAGCACCTCATTCATACTGCCGGTTCGATAGCCCTTCAAATCGACCGTCACATATTTAAAACCGAACTCATTAAATTTCTCAACGATATCCTCGCGCAGCCCATCCACGAAAAATTTATAAATCTCGTCAGGCGCAACTTCGATTCTCGCAATATTTCCATGTCGGCGGACTCGAACCTGGCGAAATTTGAATTTATCGCGCAATATCTTTTCAGCTGAATCGATTTGGTTAAGCTTTCTTTTAGTAATCGTTTCGTAATAAGGTATTCGCGATGCAAGGCAGGCATATGCGGGCTTGTGCCATGTCGGCAGGCCCAACCTTTTTGAAACCATCCTAATATCCTCTTTGGTAAAGCGCGCTTCCTTTAACGGACTTCCGACACCCTTTTCCTTCGCCGCGCGCCTGCCTGGCCTAAAATCTCTTATGTCATCATAATTTGTTGCATCTGCGATATAATTTATCTTCTCTTCCTTCGCTATTTTTCTTATTTTATCAAAGAGCTCGCTTTTACAATAATAACATCTTTGAGGCGAATTCGCCTTGAAATTCGTATCTTTCAATTCTTCTGTCTTAATTATAATATGCCTTACTCCAATTAATTTAGCAAGTCCTTTCGCTTCTTTTAATTCGGAGCGCGGATAGGTTTCAGAGGCGGCGGTGACTGCTAAAACATTCTGGCGACCTAAAGTATCCTTGGCGATTTTGACTAAAAATGTTGAATCCGCTCCACCAGAGAAGGCAATCGCCACAGACTCCATATTTTTAAGAGCGTTTTTCAATCTTTTTAATTTTGATTTTTGATTTTTGATTTTTGGATTTATTTTATCCATCCGCCACCCAAAACTACTTCGCCATCATAAAAGACGACCGCCTGCCCGGGCGTGATTGCGTGCTGCGGTTCATCAAAAATCACTTTTAGTTTTCCATTTGAAACTGGAATAATTTCACAATCTGCCTTTTTGTGGCTATACCTAATCTTCGCCTTCGCCCGAATGCCTGCGTTGATACCACGAATAGCCATCCATGAAACATCCGAAGCAGAAAGTTCTCTTTGTTTAACGTCTTCCTCATCGCCTACGATTATCGAATTTTTTTCGGCATCGATTTGCAGCACATATAACGGTCTGCCAGCGGCAATCCCTAATCCCTTTCTCTGCCCAACAGTGTAAAATGGTGCGCCTTTATGTTCGCCCAAATCTCTTCCACCTTTATCGATTATCTTTCCCGGAGTTATATTTCTAATCCTTTCCTTTATAAAATCTCTGTAATCGCCGTTTAAAACGAAACATATCTCCTGGCTTTCTAATTTTTCGGACACCTTCAAATTGTTTGACCGAGCAATTTCTCTGACTTGTGCCTTTGTGTATTTACCTAACGGAAATAATGCATTTTGAAGTTGCTCTTGACTTAGATTGAATAAGACATAGGACTGGTCTTTGGCCTTATCCTTTCCTTCCTTAATAAAATATCGTCCGCTTTTCGAATCGTAATCAACAAAAGCATAATGGCCTGTTGCCACACTATCTGCACCTAAACTTCTTGCCTTTGCTAATAATGTCCCAAATTTTATCTTTTGGTTACATACGATACACGGATTCGGAGTTCGACCCTTTGAGTATTCGCTGCAAAAATAGTCTATGACCTCACGCTTAAAATCTTCTTCTACATTTAGCACATAATACGGAATCCCAAGTTGATTTGCCACAACCCTTGCATCCTCTGTCGACTCCAACGAACAGCAACTGCGCTCGCCATGCAAACCACATAGTTCTTCGGGCCATAAACGCATAGTAATACCGATAACGTCGTAACCCTGCTTTTTTAATAACGAGGCCGCAACTGATGAATCTACCCCGCCGCTCATCGCGACAACTACTTTTCTCATCTATTTTACTGCCTCATAATCTACTTCTGGGATTAAGCCCAGATTATTTAAATCCCGAATTACCTCGTCAATTGTCCTTATGTCTTCGATTGCAAACTGAGATTTATCATATTCGAATTCGGGCGCTGTGTATCCGCCTGGGCTGGTCCGCGAACCTGCCGACATCTGCGTTACCCCTATCTTCACCATTTCGTTGCGCAATTCTTTGGTCTCGCGGGTGGAAAGCGCAATTTCAACCGACGGCAACGCAAGGCGCAATATCGCCGTAATCTTTTTAAACTCGCTATCCGAAACGGGATAAGGCGCTTCGGTCAAAACCGCCCCTAAAGCTGGGCGCAATCGGGGAATTGATATGTTATATGGATATACTCCGAATTTCTCCTTCAAACTATTTATATGGTCCACAAGGGCTAAGACCTCGAATCTATAATCATAAAGTCCAAAAAGAAAGCCCATTCCTATATGTTTAATCCCTGAGAAAAGCGCCCGATCCATAGTCGAAATCCGCCAATTGAAGTCGGCCTTCTTTCCCTTAGGATGTAATTTCTTATATTGGCTCTCAGAATATGTCTCCTGAAAAGATTGATACGCCCAAATCTTTGAGTTGCTTAAAATTTTAAAATCCTCACAAGAAAGCGGTGCCATATTAACGCTTATCGTCTTAAGGATGGTCCTCTCGTAAATCGCATCTACTATTTCAGCAACAAGTTCTGCGCTTGCTTCCCTCGGGTTCTCTGCTGAAACCAAAAGGACACGTTTGTGTCCCTGTTCGCTTAAAACCCCTGCCTCCTTTAAAATCTCATCTAAACTTAAAGTTCTCCTTTTAAGCAATCTATTATCGACTCTAAAACCGCAGTAAAGACAATTATTGATGCACTCGTTCGTCAAATAAATCGGTGCGAAAATAGAAATCCTTTTGCCGAATACCTGCTCCTTGACTTCGTCAGCCGCTTTCAAAATCTCGGATAAAGTCAGTCCATCATCCACGGAAAGCAATTGAGCGATTTCATCCTTAGACAAACCGTTTAATTTTCTTGCGTTATCTAAAATTCCGGTTACTTCCATAATTTTCCTAAACTTTTTAAGTTCGCCAAAATTAAAATCGTAACTAAACCTATGGCAAAAACCGCGATGTTAACGTAGCTTAACCTTCTGGATTTTGCTTCTAATTTATACTCCTTCAAGAAAAAATCCGATGGATAAAACGCCCACTTGGCAATATTGATTTTTACATTGTTCGAGTTAGAGTTAACGATCCTGCCGGGCATAACCACGGTTATGCTAAATGGATAACTTACGAATAATGGTACACCATAAACGCCGAAGGCATCCTCGTAATTTTTCTGCGATAATTCTTCCTGATGCAACTGTAACTCTTCTGATATCTTACTGTGAATTTCCTTCAATTTATTTCTTAACTCGTCTCTATTTATATCCTTGTGGTCCTTCAAAATAAAATTGCTGATAAGGGACGAAAAGCTCTCTTCGCTTATGCTTTCCTCAAACTCTTTATATTTTTCTATTAGCTCTTTAATCTCCTCTTTAAAAAACGCCTCGTAACCGTGTCTGAGCAATACGTCTAAAAAATAATCATAATAAGGGCGGCATTTCCCGTATAAAAAAGTTCTTACCTTCTCCTTCTCGATTAATTTCGGAAGGGCATCTTCGAGGCGCTGAGATGCCAAATTTAAAATATAATTATATTCTCGCTCGCAAAATTCCCTTAATTCCTTTTCATTCGCCGAATCGGTAAATATCTCCCTATATTCATATGTATTGAAGATAAGTCCTTTTTTAATTTTAAGTTCATACCTATTTTCTGATAGGTTCTTTGGATTAAATCCTTTCCTCGCATAATCCGGCGCTAATTTATTGAAATCCTTAAAAGACCTTTTTGCTTCGTAGATATGTCTTTCTCCCTCGACCTTACTCCAGGAAGGAGTGTATTTCTGCGTCTTCCAATTGCCGCCTTTAGGCAAAATATACCTCGTAAGCAGCTCCTCTTTTTCCGTGTCATCAGCCGAATAAGTGGTAATCCTGAAGCCTGAACCATCCGGATTTATCTTCGTGAAAGCAGTAAACTTAATCTCGCAACCGCTCAACGATAAAACAAAAAAGATTAATGATAAAGATATTGAAAATTTTTTCACTTTTGCTCTTTCAAATACCTATCCATTGCAGCAGCAGCCTTCTTACCCGCCCCCATCGCTGCAATGACAGTGCCCTCACCCGTTGTGATATCACCGCCTGCAAATACGCCTTTTATCGAGGTCATATAATTATCGTCTATCTTTAGCTCTCCGCCTTCGTGCACATCAAAACCCTTGGTTGTGTGGGGGATTAAAGGATTTGGTCCTTGGCCGATTGCGATAACAACCGTATCAATCGGCGTTGAATATTGCGAACCTTTAATCGGAATTGGCCGCCTCCTTCCGTCTTTATCTGGCTCACCCAATTCCATCTTTATGCAAGTCATACTTTTTACCACGCCTTTTGCACTCCCTTCGATTTTTACAGGCACGGTTAAAAATCTAAATTCTATTCCTTCTTCTTTAGCGTGCTCTATCTCGGCACGTCGTGCAGGAGCTTCTTTTTCAGTCCTTCTGTACACTATCATCGCCTCTTTTGCGCCGAGCCGTTTTGCAACGCGCACACAATCCATCGCAGTATTACCAGCGCCGACCACCGCCACTCGCTCTCCGATTTTTACCGGGGTCTTATACTTCGGAAATTCATAGGCGCG
The DNA here is from genome assembly GCA_043821025.1 of Candidatus Omnitrophota bacterium. Taxonomy (GTDB): domain Bacteria; phylum Omnitrophota; class Gorgyraeia; order Pluralincolimonadales; family CAZUZR01; genus JBDRDF01. The sequence goes on along the minus strand of JBDRDF010000007.1, from coordinate 36,500 downwards.
CATTAAATTTACTCGCGTCAAAAATTCATTTGCAGAATAGACGCCGTTTAAATTCTCACCAGGAATATTCATGAAATACGGAAGGCCTGCGCCGGTGCCCAAAAATACCGCCTCATATCCGTCCTCGAATAAATCTCGAATGGTAAAAGTCCTGCCGATAAGGACATTCAATTTTATATCTACGCCTAAGGACTTGACATATTCCGTTTCGATGTCGAGGGTCTTTTTAGGCAACCTAAATTCCGGAATCCCGTATCTTAAAACGCCTCCGCTTGCGCTAAGCGATTCAAAAAGTGTCACCGCATATCCATACTTTGCTAAATCAGCTGCGGCGGTCAAGCTAGCAGGACCAGAACCTACGACCGCCACCTTAATTCCATTTTTATTCTCCATCTTTGGCTTTTTTAATTTCGAATGAAGGATCTCCCAATCGGCGACAAATCGCTCCAGCGTGCCAATCGCAACCGCCTCTTCTTTCCCCCCTAAAGTACAAACTACCTCGCACTGTGTCTCCTGCGGACAAACTCTACCGCATATCGCCGGCAAATTATTCTTCTCTTTAATCTTTTTTATCGCGCCCTCGTAATCGCCTTTGACTATCGATGCGATGAATTCAGGAATATCGATGTCAACAGGACAACCTCCGACGCAGGGCTTCTTTTCGCACATTAGGCAACGCTTCGCTTCCAAGATTGCCTGCTCCTCGGCAAACCCTAAGGCGACTTCCTCAAAATCTTTAATTCTTTCTTTAGGGTCACGCGTCCTTAATTTTTGACGCGGAATTCTTTCTCTTGCCATTTATAACTCGAGCGCTTTTCTCTCCTCGTCCAAAAATCTTTTGTTCCTCAAAAGTAATTCATCAAAGTCAACTTTAAAACCATCGAAATCAGGACCATCAACGCAAGAAAAATGGGTCCTGCCGCCAACCGTAACACGGCAGGTTCCGCACATCCCGGTTGCATCTAATAAAATTGCATTTAAACTGACCACCGTTGCTATATTCTTTGGCCTTGCTGCTTCCGTTACTGCCTTCATCATCAAAATCGGCCCGCAACAGATTATCCTGTTAATTATCTCGCCTCGCTCAACCAATTTTCCAAGCGCATCCGTAACCAAACCTTTTATTCCGTAACTTCCGTCATCGGTCGTAATCAAAATCTCATCCGCAATCTTTTTCATTTCGTCTTCCAGAATTACCAGACCTTTGCTGCGGGCGCCTAAAATCACGATGACTTTATTTCCTTTATTTTTTAATGCGCACGCCACAGGATATAACTCCGCCGCCCCAACACCGCCGCCTATTATCACCACCGTGCCAAATCTCTCAATTTCGGTCGGTGTGCCTAAAGGACCTAAAATATCGGAGATTGCATCGCCAACGTTAAGAGCGCATAAATCCTTTGTGGACCTTCCGACCTCTTGAATTATCAGAGTTATTGTGCCATTCGACTTATCGCTGTCGCAAATGGTAAGCGGAATCCGTTCGCTGAACTCGTTTAGCCGCACAATTACGAATTGACCTGGCCTCGCCTGACGTATAACCAAAGGCGCCTCAACTTCAAAGGAAGTTATCCCTTCCGCTAAGATCTTTTTCTTTGTTATCTTATGCATCTAAATTATCACTCCGTTAATATTTGTTTGCTATAACTTCCCTCGATGGCTTTCACTAAATCTGTCAGAACTGAATTTACTGGTGTTGGAATTTCCAAATTTTCGCCTTCGCTTACTATCGCCCCATTTATATAATCTACTTCTGTTCGTTTCTTCCTTAAAATATCCTGTAACATCGATGAAAGATTATCTGCGGTTGAAGAACAGATCGACTCAACCTTTTTTATCGGGTCGGAATATATAAGGCTTATCCTTCGACGTTTAGCAACCTTCGTTGCCTCTAATACCGCTTGCCTCATAACGTTCTTCGTCCACTCGTGCTCTAAAAGGCCACCGTTTTTAAGGCGAGTTATAGCGGTCAACGCATTTATGCCGACGTTTATTATCAATTTAGACCAGATTATCTCCTTTATGTTATCAGAGACTTTAGTCTCAAAATTTGCCTTTCTTAAAATCGATGCCACTTCTTCTAGCCTGCGACGCGGAATCTGCCATTTCTTCACACCTTTGCGCACTGGTGGCTGATAGTACCTTCCAATTATGGTCTCGCCCTTCCCGGCATGTTTTATATGGCCGTCGCCCAGCGATGTCGAACCGTGGGCAGTCACTGCGCCTATCACCTTTTCCTGACCTACAATTTCACTTATCAGCTCAATATTGCCAAACCCATTTTGTAAAGTTAAAACTAAAGTGTTATCTGAAACCATTGTCTTCGTATTCTTCGCCGCCTCTTCGGTATCATAGGATTTAACACAGATTATAACTAAATCTGCTGCTTTGATATCCTTTGGCTCGCAGGCGGCTTTCACTTTAACATTATGCTCACCGCTTATGCCTTCAATTCTTATTCCTTTGTTATTTAACTTATCTGCACGTTCGGGATGTTTATCCAAAAACCAGACATCCTCACCCGCCTTCGCTAAAAATCCGCCGATTAAGCAACCTAATGCCCCGGGCCCTACAACCGTAATCTTCATCTGGCCCTCCTTTTGATTTTTAATTTCGCGAGTTCCTCCTCGTTCATTGTATAACTAAATTCCGCCGTCGGAAAAACGCCTTTCTCGACTTCATCCTTATACTTTTTGAACGCTTCAAGGAGCTCAGGCCAAAGATTTTTATAACGCTTTACAAATTTCGGCACGAAGCGTTCGAATAATCCTATCGTATCATTCGTAACTAAAACCTGACCATCGCAGTATTGTCCCGCACCGATTCCTATCGTCGGTATCTTTAAGCTTTCCGATATCAATTTCGCAAGTACGTCCGGCACACATTCTAAGACAATTGCAAAGCAACCTGCTTCCTCAAGAGCCGTACTTGAATCTATCAACCTCTGTGCAGTTTCGGCATCTTTTCCTTGAACTTTAAATCCACCGAGCATCCCCGCTGTCTGTGGTGTAAGCCCAATGTGTCCTAAAGCGGGTATTCCTGCAACGACCAAAGCTTTTGTAACATCCAGGACTTCAAACCCACCCTCCAATTTAACAGCATCGCACCCGCCTTCTTTTATGAACCTGCCGGCATTTCTAATCGTCTCTTCTTTGTTCACATTAAACGACATAAATGGCATGTCGCCGACCAAAAGCGCATATTTCACTCCGCGTTTTACGGCTTTTGAATGATGAATCATCTCATCCATCGTTACAGGTATTGTCGACTCGTAACCCAAAACCGTCATCGCAAGTGAGTCGCCGACCAGAATCATATCCAACCCCGCCTCATCTATTAAGCGGGCCGATGGATAATCATACGCTGTCAGCATCGTGATCTTTTTTCCCTCTTGCTTCTTCTTAATTATATCCGGAATTGTAAACTTCTTTCGCTCCATATCCATCACGTCCTTTCTTTAATAAGCGATTTCACAATATTTACCGCCTCAATAGCATCACGCGCATATGCTGAAGCGCCAATTTTTTTGGCGTATTCTTTCGTCACAACCGCACCGCCCACTATCGTCTTAAAATTCAATCCCTGCCTTTTTAATTCCTTAATCACGCGCTCCATCTGAATCATAGTCGTCGTCATAAGGGCGCTCAAGCCGATTATATCCGCCTTATTTTTAATTGCTTCTTTTATTATAACATTTGCAGGGACGCTACGGCCTAGGTCATAAATCTCGTAGCCATGATTTTCCAAAACGGAGATTACGATATTCTTTCCGATATCGTGAATGTCCCCCTCGACGGTTGCAATCACAATTTTGCCTTTTGTCTTCGTCTCGCTCGGCTTAAGCTCTTTTTTGAGCCGCCCGAAAGCACGCTGCATTGCTTCAGCCGATAATATAACCTGTGGCAAAAAATATTTCCTTTTAGCGAATTTTTCTCCGACCCTTTCAAGCGCCGGAATTAAAATCGAATTATTTATCTTAAAAGGGCTAATCCCTTTAGATAATGCCTCCTCGACAAATGAAACGATATTATCTCTGTCGCCGAATAAAATTGCATCTTTAAGGCGTGACCTTACATCCTTGCGATATAGAGGTTTGGCTTTTATCCGCTTCTTCGTAATCTCTTTTATAGGCCTCAAAGCATTTTCTAAAAATTTTTTAATCTCGCCTTCAGTCGCTTTACGCTTTATCTTTCCCTTTGCAACTCTAAACATCGCATCGTCGCTTGGATTTATAATCGCCATATCTAATCCGAAGGCAAGCGCCAAAGAAAAGAAATTTGCATTGATTCTACCTCTATTAGGAAGCCCAAAGGAGATATTGCTTATACCTAATGAAGTAGGATAACCTTTTGCTTTCAATTTTTTTATCGCCGAAAGTGTTTCTTTCGCCTGCTCTGGTTTTGCTGAAATAGTCAAAGCAAGCAGGTCCACAACAATATCTTCCCTTGGTATCCCCAAATCAACTGCCTTATCAATAACTCGCTTGGTAATTTTCAATCTCGCCTCGGAATCTTTTGGCAAGCCCTCTTTATCCAATGTCAAAACTAAAATCGCCGCGCCATATTTCTTTGCTAACGGCAAAATCGTATTTATCTTCTCTTTTTCGCCATTGACGGAATTTATCAAGGGCTTACCGTCCACTTCCTTTAGCGCGGCCTCAATCGCTTTCGGATTTGAACTATCTATTGAGATTGGCGTTTCACAAACTCCTTGTATCGCCCCTATCGCCTTTGCCATATTTTTAGGTTCGTCGCATCCTACAACGCCCACATTTATATCCAAAACATCTGCGCCTTTCTTTGTTTGCTCCAATGCTTCGCGCCTTATGATGATCGTCTTGCCTTGTTTTATCTCTTCCTGAAAATCCTTTTTCCCTGTCGGGTTTATCCTTTCGCCGATAATAAGCGGTCTAGTTCTCGCGCTTAACTCAACGACCTTCGAGCGCGATGACAGACGAAATGCAGAGGTATATCTTCTTTTTGTCGGCCTTCTATTTTTCAATAATGACTTTATCTCTTTTATGTGTTCAGGTGCAGTTCCGCAACATCCGCCGATTAAATTAACTCCTAATTGGGTGAATTCAACTGCATACTTAGCAAAAGACTTTGGGCTCTCGGGAAAATATGTCTTGCCATCCCGCAACTCCGGCAGGCCGGCGTTTGGAAGACAAGATATATACTTATTTGTAAGTGGCGCTATCTCTTTTATAACACGCAAAAGTTCCTTTGGACCCATAGAACAATTCGTGCCGATTATATCCGCGCCCAAAGCTTGAAATAGAACAGAGAAAGCGGCCGGCGGTGTGCCATAAGTAGTTCGTTCGCCTCCTTCAAATGTCATTTGCGCCTGAATCGGAAGCCCGCCGATTTCCTTTGCCGCAATAAATGCTGCTTTTAATTCTTTTATATCAGCGAACGTCTCTAAAATTATTAAATCACACCCGCCGTCTTTTAGCGCCTTTATCTGCTCCTTAAAAAAACCAACCGCTTCATCAAAAGATAAATCTCCCAATGGTTTTATTTGCCTATCGAGCGGACCGACCGAGCCAGCAACATAGACCCTATTAGAAGCTGCTTCTCTTGCGATCTTTGCTGCTTCGTAATTTATTTTGTGTACTTGTTTCTCAAGGCCGTATGCCTTTAACTTCAACCTATTCCCACCGAATGAATTTGTTTCAATTACATCGGCGCCGGCTTTTATATAATCTAAATGAATTGATTTGATGATCTTAGGTCTCGATAAATTCAATTCCTCCGGGCAGGCTCCCGCCTTTAAGGCTCCGCTCTCTTGCAAGAGTGTCCCAGTTGCTCCATCGTAAATTAATATTTCATCTTTTAGCCGACTTAATATGTCCTTCATATACCTTCCTAATTGGACGTGGTCCTCTCTTTACCAAACCGATGCACGCAGTAACGGACTTTTCAGGGACCATTATGCAACTTTTAGTCACTTTAACGCCCAACCTGTTCGCCTTTAAAATCTTTAATATCTTTGCCTGGTCGAAAACCGTCCAATCACCATATCCAGGGCTAAACCTCCTTGAGGCAGAAAAACCCTCGCGTTTAGCTTGAGCTCTAATCAAATCGTCAACTCTTTGAGCAAGTGCTTCTGCAAACTCTGAACCCACTGCATCCAAAATCGTAGCCCGTGCAATTTCACCCTTCGCGACATATTCATTGACCCTATTCGGTAAATCGCTTCCTATAGTACAAATAAACAACGCTAACCTACTTACGCCTCTCAAATGCTTACTCAATGAACAGCTCTTAATTATGTAATTCGTTCCGCTCAATCTAATCCTATCCCTAGACAACCTTATATCGAATATCTCGTAAGAGGCCTGCGGTTCAATCAGTGCATAACCTTCTTCGATGAGATCGATTATAAGAGCAGAGATTTTTTTATCTGCCTTTGTCTTATATTTAGCAAATTTCAGGCGAGAAAGGACTAAATCTTTTGGGATTTTAATAGAGATATTCTTTAAGAACGTAATATTTTAACTCCCCTTTATAGACCAAGCTGTTTTTAGAATTTATGCTTGTCGTTAGAATAACCCTGAAATTCTTCCTTCATCGTCTAAATCTATTCGTTCTGCAATTGGCAACTTAGGCATCCCGGGCATAAGGTTCAATTCGCCGGTTAAGGCAACTAAAAATCCAGCGCCGGCAGATACTCTCACTTCCCGAACCCTAAGCCGCCAGCCGGTCGGCGCCCCTTTTACCTTGGGATCGTCGGTAAGCGAAAGATGAGTCCTCGCCATATTAACAGGCAATTTATCAAATTCAAATTCGGTTAAGAATCTTATGTCATCTTCTGAAACACCGACGTAAACTACCCCTTCGGCGCCATAAATCTCTTTTGCTATTTTTTCTATCTTCTCTTTTATGGGCAAGTCTAATTCGTATAGCGGCTTAAATCGTGGACGATGTTCCTGCAATGTAGCGACCACCGCCTCTGCCAATTTAATCCCGCCCTCCCCGCCTTTTTCTACCACATCGGCGACCTCAGCTAAAATATTATTTGTTTTGCAGAATTCCTTAATTTTATCCAATTCCTTCTCGGAATCGTTTGAAAATCTATTTATCGCGACGACCGGCCAAAGCCCGAATACCTTCACATTCTCAATATGACGTCGTAGATTCTCAAATCCCGCTTCAATCGCTCCTAAATTCTCTTTTTCTAATTCGTCGTCGTTTAACCCGCCGTGCGCTTTTAATGCCTTAGCCGTCACAACGATAACAACGCAATCAGGTTTAAATTTTCCCTGCCTTGTAACGACATCGCAAAATTTTTCTAATCCTAAATCTGTTCCGAATCCTGTTTCGGTTACGACGTAGTCTGCTAATTTTAGCGCCATCTGAGTCGCTAAAACGCTGTTTGTGCCATGCGCGATATTTCCAAATGGCCCCATATGAACAAATGCCGGCTGACCTTCTAGCGTTTGAACCAAATTGGGCCTAATCGCGTCTTTCAAAAGCGCAGCCATCGCACCCACAATCTTTAAAACTGAAGCGGTGATTGGCTTTCCCTTATTAGTAAAACCGATGATGATCTTACCCAATCTTTCCTTTAAATCTTTATATCCTGTCGTGAGGGCAAGACAAGCCATTATCTCGGATGCGGCGGTGATGTCAAAACCGCTGCGCCTTTTTACCGCCCCTTCGCTTAAGCCCACTTGTATTTCACGCAGACTTCTATCACACAAATCTATCGCCCTGCGCCAGACGGCTCTCTTGGAATCTAATTTTAGTTCGTTCCCTTTTGCTAAATGATTATCTATTATTGCGCTCAATAAATTATGCGCCGCTGTAATTGCGTGGATGTCGCCTGTAAAATGAAGACTTATGTCCTCCATAGGAAGAATTTGCGAATATCCGCCGCCGCAGCCGCCGCCCTTTAATCCGAAAGCGGGACCTAACGATGGTTCGCGCAAACACAAAAAGACGCGCTTCTTAAGTCGCCCTAAGGCCTGAGTTAATCCGATTGCTATACAAGTTTTACCTTCACCAGATTTTGTTGGCGTAATCGTAGATACCACAATGAGCTTGCCGTTGGGCCTCTGCCTTAATCTTTCCAAAACATCCAAAGAGACCTTGGCTTTGTAGTTTCCGTAGAGCTCAAGCTCATCTGCACGAATCCCGGTTTTTATCGCAACCTCTAATATTTGTTTAGGATGCGTAAGTCGGGCAATCTCAATTGTCGAATGTGGTTTCTTTATAAACATATCAAATCTTTATTATATGAAAATAAACGGTTTGCGTCAAGGAATAAAAGAAATATAATTCTGGACGCTCCAATATCGCAACCGCGCGTTAAAAGATTCGAGCGGGCAAAAGTTCTCCACAACTTAACCTTAAGAGAGAGCGAGAAGAGATTTACTTTATTTTAATTTCGTGCAGGCGTAGTTGACCGCAGGCGGCGTCTATGTCAGCACCGCGCTGGGTCCTTATTGTGGAATTTATACCTCTGTTTTCAAGAATTTTCTGGAATTCTTTTACGTCTTTATTTGAGGGTGGCAGAAAATCAAAGTTTGAAACTGGGTTAAACGGAATTAAGTTTACTTTGCAGGGCAAACCGTTAAGCAATTTCGAAAGCGTAACTGCGTCTTCTCGCGAAGTATTTACATCTTTTATCAATACGTATTCGAAAGTTATAATCCTCCCTTTCTCCTTAACGTAATCACGGCAAACTTTCATCAGTTCCACTAAAGGGTACTTTTTATTAATCGGCATAAGGCGTGAACGAACTTCGTAGTTCGCGCTATGCAAAGAGACCGAGAGTTCAATTTGCGCCTTCTCATCCATAAAACGCCTTATGCCCGGAATATATCCTGCCGTTGAAACTGTAATTTTCCTCGCACCTATACCAAAACCAAAAGGTGAATTTAGAATCGAAATTGCTTTCATAACATTATCGTAATTCGCTAAGGGCTCACCCATCCCCATCATAACTATGTTGTTTATCCTATTGCTTTTTAAATCGTCTAATACGCCGAGTACCTGGTCTAAAATTTCACTTGAGCGCAAATCCCTTTTAATGCCGGCCAGTCCGCTTGCGCAGAACTTGCAACCAAATGTGCATCCGACTTGAGATGAAAGGCAAACGGTATTGCGTTTCTCTGTTGGAATTAAGACCGCCTCTATGGTTTCGCCATCTTCTAAGCCGAACAGGTATTTCCTCGTACCGTCTAATTTTGATATTTGTCTTTTAATTATGTCATAGGTCGAGATGCGGAATTTATTGCGGAGGGTTTGGCGCAATGAAGTAGGCAAATCTGACATCTCGTTAAAATCTTTTGCGCCCCTTTGATAAAGCCGTACGAAAATCTGTTTTGCTCTATAAGCTTCCTCTCCTAAATCTTTTAAGCGACTCTTTAGCTCTTCAAATGAAAGGTCCTTTAAATTCTCCTTTGGTTTAGCCATCGAATTTCACTGACCGACTTTAATCGACTTATTTGCGGTTGCGACATTTCCTTTCCCGTCGCTTACAAATATATATACTCTATAAAGGCCTTCTGCGTTGGGAGCAATAAGCTTGACATTCGCACCTTCACCGATAAACTTAATCGGCACCTCTTCATTTACATAATACTGCAAAATTCCTTCATGAGCTGTCGTCACGGTGAAAGTATAATTTAAACGAACGTTATCGGTATCGGTTGCTTCCGCGAATATGTCGATTGTTTCTTCAGGCATTATTCCGCTTATTTTGGTCAGATTAAATTTCGTTATCCTTGGAGGCAAATTTGACGGTGCCTTGCCCGTATATAATTTATAAACCTCCCAGAAGGAAGCTCTTTTAAGCATCTTGTAATTTAAGTTCCACCAGGTCAATGACTCCTGCGTCGTCTCCCCTAAATGAAAAACAAACCCGCCTAAATTATAGCCTTTAAAACCGGACATTTCCTTTGTCATATTTCTATAAATCGCAGCTTTCGCTACATCCGGCTGGTCGATAGAACTGCCGTTTGCATCTTTCTGGACAGACCAGGGTCCCAAAGGTCCATACTCGGTAACTATATATGGGGTGTTCAACCCAGAATTATTCCATCTTGTATGAGCAACTCTGATACTGCCATAAATATTCATTCCGATAGCATCTAAACTTGGAACGTATTTTTGTAAATATGGTAAAGCTGTAACATCGGCGGAAGTGTAAATTACGGGGTGATTAGGGTCTATCTCGTGAATTGACCGTACCATCTCCTCCAAAAATTTACTCAAAGCTATTCGTTCCTCTTCGTCCTTAGTGAAGAAAATAGCTTCGTTGCCGACATTCCACATCAAAAGGGCGGAATGGTTCTTAAATTTTTTAACGTACTCGATAATCTCTTTTCTCTTTGCCTCTTTATATTCGTTATTATTAATGTAACTAAACCTACCGTCGGCGGAGACATAATTCAGCCAAATCCCTGCATCCACCATCAAACCATATTTAAAAGCGGTGTCCAAATAAAGTTTTGTCCCCTGATCCGTCCCCCAAGTCCTCACCGCATTGGCGCCTAGTTCCTTGGCTAATCTTAGATAGTCCTCGCCGCCTTTGCCGCGCGCTTCGCCGCAGCCTACTCCTTTAATATAAAATGGCTTACCATTAACTTTTAAAACCCAATTTCCTTCTTCACCGGTAATCTTTACTACATTTCCAGCTCTGACTTTATGGAGCACACAAGTCAAAACAATAACTGATAAAGAAATAAACAAAATTATTAATAATCTTATGACATTAAATTTTTTCATCTATGCTTCTGTCCAAGCGAACCAATTGCCTATTTTAAATGTTGCATATCATTTATGTACTGGATAACGGCATGTCCATCCTTATAGGAAATTTTGCTCACGCCGCCGTTATCGATTCTTACGGTCTTAAAAAACCCATCGAAATTCGTATTTAAAACCTTTGAAAGATATACCGCGATAACTCCCCAGTGCGTCACAACGCAAATTGAAGTTGCTGAATCGCAATCTAAAATAATTTTGAAAGCCTTATCCACTCTCTTCATAAATTTTGGGATTCCCTCCCAGCCCGGAACTTTTGCTTTCGATGGGGCTTCCAGCCAATCACTGTAGACCTTCGGATATGCTTTTTGAACTTCTTCGACGGTTTTCCCCTGCCAACTGCCTAATAATATCTCCTCTAGCTCGGGAAGGTATTTTATAGGTGCCTTTGTCACTTTTGAGATAATTCTCGCGGTTTGGGCACAGCGCCTCAGACCGCTTGTATAAATAACTTGAATATGTTCCTTTTTTAACCGCCTAGCTAAAGCTCTAGTTTGGTGGACGCCGTTTTTGCTTAAGCCAGGGTCTTCTCTTCCTTGAATGCGCTGTTCTTTATTCCATACCGATTCGGCGTGTCTAATTAAAAATAGTTTCATCTTATCGGAGAAAATGTAAACCTATGAATTAAAGCAGGGCCGTATCTCTTTATCGCCTTCAGATGCGCTTTAGTTGCATATCCTTTATGTTGCGCAAAGCCGTATTTGGGATAAAGCGCATCATAATATGACATTATCAAATCCCTTATAACTTTTGCGATAATTGAGGCGCAGGCAATCGAAATTGAGCGGGATTCTCCGTTTACGATTGCTAATTTTGGATACGGAATTTCGGGGTAGGTTATGCCGTCGATTAGTACGTAATCAGGAGTGATTTCTAAATCGTTTATAGCCAATTCCATCGCGAGGTGCGTCGCGCGAAGGATGTTTAATTCATCTATCGTCTTCTCGCTAACAATTCCGATACCGACATACGCCTTCTCTAATATCTCCTCATACGCTCTTTCGCGAGACGCCCTAGTTAACGCCTTGGAATCGGCAATCCTATTTTTGAACCTAAAATCTTTTAATATAACTGCGGACGCAACTACCGGTCCTGCTAATGGTCCTCGACCAGCTTCATCTAAGCCCGCGATATATCTTTTGCCTTGCCTCTTAAACTTCCGCTCATAATAGAGCATCAGCCTTTTCGGCCGACCTTTTTCCGTAGATAATATAATTTTGCCCTTCTTGTTTTTCCGGGTTTGACGACCTCGACTTTTTCAAGAAAAGGTGAGTGAAGAGGAAAGATTCTCTCAATTCCTTCCCCATAAGAAATTCGGCGGACGGTAAAGGTCTTGGATAAATCTTTGCCTCTTTTTCTTATGACTATGCCTTCGAATGTCTGCAGGCGAGTTTTATCCTCTTCAATTATTTTTACATATACCTTCACTGTATCGCCTACATTAAATTTTGGTATTTCTTTTTTTAGATATGCATTTTCAATGCGCGAAATCTGTTCCATTTTTTATCTCTCCTTATCTATATATTTTTTATACAAATCGGAGCGTCTTTGCTTCGTCCTTTTCAATGCGCTCCCCCTTCTCCACATCTCTATCTTTTTATGGTCACCGGATAATAAAACAGCCGGCACCTTCAAACCCCTAAAAACCGCTGGCCTCGTATATTGGGCATATTCCAAAAGGCCAGATGTAAAAGATTCAAATTCCAAAGAACTTCTATCTCCCACTACGCCAGGAATCAATCGTACTACGCACTCAACCAGAGCCATCGCAGGTATTTCTCCGCCCGTCAAGATGAAATCTCCTAGCGAAATCTCATCCGTAACCATTTTTTGACTAAACCGTTCATCAACTCCTTCGTAGTGACCGCAGACCAATATTAAATGCTTGAATCTCGATAACCTTTTGGCTATCCTTTGATTTAATCTCTTACCTTGCGGCGTCAAAAGTATGACCCGCGACGACTTTGACTTCAAATCAGAAACGGCGTCGAAAAGTGGCTGTGGCTTCAATACCATTCCTGGCCCACCGCCAAACGGCGCATCATCTACCTTCTTATGCTTATCGTTGCTCCAATCGCGTAAATTATGAATCTTTATTTTGACCTTACCCTTCTTTTGGGCTCGCTTAATTATAGATTCTTCGAATACGCCCGCGAACATTTTCGGAAAAAGGGTAAGTATGTCAATCAACATATCTTAAATTATTCCAGACCTCCTGAAAATAGACGAGACAGCGGGAGAAGGCTTCGCCCCAACCTTCAACCAATGCAAAACCCTTTCTTTATTCAAATTTGTAAAAGGTGGATTCTTTGTGGGGTCATAGAAGCCCAGCTCCTCAATCGCCCTACTATCTCGCGACTTATGCGAATCGATGACGACTATCCTTTGATGCGGCTTTTTCTTCGTCCCCAATCTCTTCAACCTGATTACAGCTGCCATGTTATTTATTCCTCCTTTTCTCTACGGATGTTAGCACCCAATAACGATAATTTCTCTTCTATCCTGTCGTAACCTCTATCCAGATGATAAATCCTTGAAATATCTGTTCTTCCTTTTGCTACCAACCCAGCAAGCACTAAAGCAGCGGATGCGCGCAAATCCGAAGCCATAACCGGTGCGCCGCTCAATTGCTTTACGCCCTTAACTATTGCGGAATTTCCCTCGAGCATAATCTGTGCACCCATCCTGTTTAACTCGCTGACATGCATAAACCTATCTGGGTATATCTTCTCGGTTATCACGCTGATTCCATCGGTGATGGTCATCAACGCCATCATTTGGGCTTGCATATCGGTCGGAAAGCCAGGGTATGGAAGCGTTGTAACATCGACTGGTTTCAATGAGCGAAGAATTCGCACACGTATATCTTTTCCGTGCCGCGTTATTACTACGCCGGCCTCTTGTAATTTATCGATTATTACGCCAAGATGTTCGTATCTTGCGTTTCTGATTATTATATCACCTTTGGTCATCGCTGCGGCAACCATATAAGTGCCCGCTTCTATTCTATCCGGTATTATTTCATGCTCTATACCGCCTAATCTTTTTACACCTTCCACTTCAATTAAATGTGTCCTGGCACCTTTAATCTTAGCACCCATCTTAATTAAAAACTCAGCTAAATCTACAACCTCGGGTTCGCAAGCGGCATTTTCAATTAAAGTCTTTCCTTTGGCTAAAGTCGCAGCCATCATAACATTCGCCGTAGCCAAGACGGATGAACCAAATGCACCGCCCAAATATATATGAGCACCTCTTAACTGCTTTGCATTTGCTATGACATAACCGTGCTCTATCTTTAAGTCCGCACCTAAGGCTTTTATGCCTTTTAAATGCAGATCGACTGGACGAAGTCCAATAACGCATCCGCCGGGCAAGGAAATTTCTGCACGTTTTAATTTTGCCAATATAGGACCGAGGACACAGAAGGATGCACGCATTGTGCTTACCAACTTATATGGCGCTGTATAACCTTTGTATCCCTTTGGCTCAACGATTACTCGACCATCTTCCATCTGCACCTTAACGCCTAATTGGCGTAAGATTCTCATCATCGTATGTACATCGCGCAAAGGAGGAACGTTATTAATTACGCATTTCTCGTCGGTAAGCAAAGTGGCGGCCATAATCGGGAGCGTAGCGTTCTTCGCGCCGCTTACTTCAACCGTCCCTTTTAATTTTACGCCGCCTTCTATTGCTATTTTGTCCATTTATCAATGCGCTCGCTTTTTTGCAAAGATAACTCTATCGATTCCGTTATAATCTTTTAAGATTTCTATCCCGTAATAAGCCCCTGTTTTGTCGATGAGATCTCGGATTACTTGCGCCTGACCATACCCTATCTCTAAAACTAAATACCCATTGGGCCTCAATCTCCTCGCGCTCTCAGGGATTATCACTTTATAAAAATCTGATCCCTCATAACCTCCATCCAATGCGATTTTTGGTTCGTATTTTACTTCGAGCGGCAATGCATCATAATCATCGCTTGGTATGTAAGGGGGATTAGATATTATTAAATCGAATCTTTCACGTTCGCTAATTCCGCAAAATAAATCGGCTAAAACGAATTTAATCCTTCCGCTGACGCCGTTTAACTTAGCATTAACTAAAGCAGCCTTCAAAGCATCCTTCGATATATCGGAAGCCAATATTTTACAAAATGGATTGTATTTTGTCAAACTAACTGCTATATTGCCTGAGCCGGTTCCTACATCAAGTATATATGGCGACTTGAACAAAGTTCCTCTTTCAAGCAACTTTATAGTGCCCTCAACTAAAATCTCGGTTTCAGGACGCGGAATAAAAACAGATGGGCTAACATAAAATTTGAGTTCCATAAACTCTACCTCGCCCATAATATATTGAAGGGGCACCCTTAAGCCAAGACGTTCAAGTGCGTTCCGAAATCTAATGTTTTTCCCTTCGTCCTGTTTATAATCGCCGAGATATAACTGAGCTCGATTGCAATCGAAAGCCCAACATGCCAATTGTTCGAGTGAGTTCATATTTTTATTCCTTAATTCCTTTTAATCGCAGGTCTTTCTCAGTTCTTAATAATTGGGAAATGATATCTTCCAGTTCGCCCTCTAAAATGTCCTCTAACTTATGAAGCGTAAGCCCAATCCTGTGGTCGGTAACACGTTTATCGGGATAATTATAAGTCCTTATTTTTTCGCTGCGTTCGCCCGTGCCGATTTGCGTCTTTCTCTCCTTTGCTATTTTTTCGTGTTGCTCGGATTTGGCTTTGTCTAATAACCTTGCGCGCAATACCTTTAATGCCTTCATCTTATTTTTTAATTGTGAGCGCTCATCTTGGCAAGACACCACCATACCCGTCGGTACATGTGTCACCCTCACAGCCGAATCAGCGGTATTTACCGATTGCCCTCCTGGCCCAGATGACCTAAACACATCTATCCTTAAATCTTTCGGATCTATTTTTACATCGACCTCTTCAGCCTCAGGCAGTACAGCAATCGAGACCGTTGATGTGTGAATCCTTCCTGACGCCTCGGTGACCGGAACTCTCTGAACTCTATGCACGCCGGATTCATATTTCATCTTCCTATAAACGCCGCTGCCTTCCATTCCAAAAATAACCTCTTTAAATCCGCCTGCCCCTGAAGGACTTGAGCCGAGCGCTTCGATTTTCCAGCCCTGTTTAGCCGCATATTTTGTGTACATCCTAAATAAATCTGCGGCGAATAAAGATGCCTCCAGTCCACCTGTGCCGGCTCGGATTTCTACGATTATATTTTTGTTCGCATCCGCTTCTTCCTCAAGTAATAATTCTTCGAGGGCTTCCTCTAAGGCTGCCTTTTTATTTTTAAGTTCCGCCAGTTCTTGTTTTGCCAGTTCGACGAAATCCTGCTCCTCGGCCTTTTTTTCCAATAGTTCATCAAGCTGGATTATCTCTCCTTTAAGTTTTTTATATTCCTTATATTTTTTGACGAGGTCCTTTAACGAAGAGAGTTCTTTTGTATATCGCTGATACGTCGCAGTACTTAAGATAACCTTAGGGTCAGCGATAAGCCGCTCGAGTTCCCCATAACGTTTTAATTTTGATTCCAATGCCTCGTACATTTTAAGGTATTTATGCGGACCCTTCTTATCTTTTATACTTCCTCTTAAATTTCTCAACCCTTCCAGCAGTGTCGACGTATTTCTGTAAACCGGTAAGAAACGGGTGACATTTCGAACAGATCTCAACCCGAATGTTCTGTTTCGTTGAGCGAGTATGAATCACTTCCCCGCAAGCGCAGGTGATGGTTGCAGCTTGATACTGTGGATGTATTTTAGGTTTCATTTATCCTCCTTTTATTGGTTCATGTTCATCAGGAATTCAGCGTTCGATTTGGTCTTAGAAAGCCTGTCGAGTAACAGCTCCATCGCTTCGTCGGTATTCATCTCATTTAAGACCTTCCTTAAAATCCAAACGCGCTTTAATTCCTCTTCCTCAAGCAACAATTCTTCCTTTCTTGTGTTGGAACGTTTGATGTCGATCGCTGGATAAATTCTCTTTTGGAATAAGTTCCTATCCAACTGTAATTCCATATTACCGGTGCCTTTAAACTCCTCAAAGATAACTTCATCCATTCTGCTTCCGGTATCTACGAGGGCTGTGGCTATAATCGTAAGCGAACCACCTTCTTCAACGCCTCTGGCTGCTCCAAAGAATCTTTTCGGCTTGTGCAATGCACTCGAATCAACGCCACCAGATAATATCTTGCCGCTATGCGGTGCAACCGTATTATATGCGCGAGCCAAGCGAGTTATGGAATCCAACAAGATCACAACATCCTTTTTATTCTCAACGAGCCTTTTCGCTTTCTCAAGAACGATCTCCGCAACCTGAATGTGCCTCTCCGCAAGCTCATCAAAAGTAGAACTTATAACCTCTCCCTTTACGGAGCGCTGCATATCAGTTACCTCCTCAGGTCTTTCGTCTATCAGAAGCACGATCAAAATTACCTCTTGGAAGTTCTTCATTATGGAGTTAGCTATCTTCTGTAAAAGTATGGTCTTGCCGCTGTATGGCTGCGCAACGATTAAGCCCCTCTGTCCTTTCCCAATCGGGGTTAATAAATCCATTATCCTCATAGATAATTCGTTCGGTTCAGTTTCTAAGACGTATCTTTCGTGGGGATACAGAGGAGTTAGGTTATCGAACAGGGTTCGTTCCTTCATCAACTCCGGATGCTCGAAATTGACAGCCTCAACTTTTAACAGCGCAAAATATCTCTCGCCTTCCTTAGGAGGTCGAATTTGCCCGCTTACCGTATCCCCTGTACGCAAGTCGAATTTCCTTATTTGGCTCGGAGACACATAGATATCATCTGGCGACGGCAAATAATTATAATTTGACGACCGCAAAAAACCAAAGCCATCCGGCAATACCTCCAATACTCCTTCCCCAAACATATATCCTTCTTTTTCGGCTTGCGCTTGAAGAATTTTGAAAATCAGATCCTGTTTTTTAAGGCCGCTTATGCCGTTGATGTTCAATTCTCGAGCAGCCTTTGTTAATTCCTGAATCGTCATCTTCTTCAATTTTGCGATATCAAAACCTGTCGTCTTTACCTCTTTTGTTTCTTTTACCTCTTTTGTTTCTTTTACCTCTTCATTATTATTCCTCATCCCATTCCTCCTCTTCCATAAAGACCTTAAATGTTCCTCCTTCTTTCTGAGCCAAAGTTAAAGCTTCAACCGCACACCCTAAAAATTCATCCGGCGAAAAAGCAAAGGAGAAATAATAGGCTATGCCGATTGAAACGGAAAGTGTTAAATTATGTAGATCGAATTTATAATCCCTTATCGCCCCTAAGACCCTGCGGGCTTTTTCTCTAGTAGCTTCCAGCGTAACGCCACGCAATAAAATTAAAAATTCATCCCCTCCAAACCTGGCTAAAAGATCGCCCTCTTTTAACAAACCCATTAAAATCTTTGCTGTCGTATCCAAGATCTCATTGCCCACGCCCCTACCGTACCAGCGATTAAATCTTTCGAGATTATCTATATCCACAAGCAATAGGGCAATTGGCGGAAGCGACCGCTCTTCCTTCGACTGGTCTATTTCATTTTTTAGAACCTTAAAGATATCCTCTATACTATGAGAACCACTTACATCTCGACCAGTTTCTTCCATATCTCTATCGCCTGTTTTCGCGTCGAATTTAATGCCCCGCTATTATCTATAACGAAATCCGCTGCCCTTACCTTCTCACTTAGCGGCATTTGTGCTTTTATCCGTTGTAAAATCTGCGTGCGGGTAAGTCCTGCATTTTTTGAAGCCCTCTCTATTTGAGTACTGCGATTGGATCTCACGACTACCAATTTATCGACTTTCGACCTTCCGCCAGATTCTAGCAAGAGAGGTATATCGAGGACTACTATCGCATCTGGATTTGTCCTTTTTATTTTTTTCAATGTCCTTTCGATTTCCCTGTAAACCAAAGGGTGTATAATATCGCATAATTTCTTAAGGCGTTTTCTGTTAGAAAAAACCACTTTGGCGAGCGCCCTTCTATTTATCGTTTCATCCACACTTAATATGCCGCTGCCGAAATAACGCTTTATCTTTCTCCATGCTATCCTTTTTGGTTCGATCGTTCGATGCGCAATCGCATCCGCATCCAAGACAACTGCTCCCAATTCTCTAAATATCCTTGCGACCGTTGTCTTGCCTGTGCTAAAGCCGCCCGTCACCCCTATTATCAACATTTTTTAGATTTTATCTTTTTATAAAGCTCTATATATTTTTTAGCAGAGCCTTCCCAAGAAAAATCGCATTTCATCGCCTTTAGGACTAACTTTCGCCAAGTGCTCTTATCTTTATATAAATCTACTGCGCGTCTAATCGTGCCGAACAATTCGTCCGCATCATATTTCTCGAAAACGAAACCATTTCCTTCGCCCGTCTTGGGATTATATTCGATTATCGTATCGGCAAGCCCTCCGGTCTTTCGAACGATGGGTATCGTCCCATATCTTAGAGATATCAGTTGCCCCAGCCCGCAAGGTTCATATCTCGATGGCATAAGAAACATATCAGAACCTGCATAAATCTTTTTCGCCAACACGGCGTCGAATCTTAGATGAATGGATGCCTTCTTAGGGTGTTTTCTTTTCATCCGCTCAAAAAGTATATGATATTTTTCATCGCCTGTTCCTAAAAGGATCAGTTGCACTTCCATATTTAATAATGGCTCTATGATTTGAGAAATGATATCCAGCCCCTTTTGGTCGGCTAACCTCGAGATTATGCCAATAAGTGGGGCATTAACATCTTCCTTAAGGCCGCCTTCTCTTTGAAGCGCTATCTTCTCTTTATCTTTTCCATCTATTTTTGTAGGCGAGAAATGGTACTGTAATTCTTTATCCCTGGATGGATTCCATTCGTCGTAATCAACGCCATTTACTATTCCAAATAATAAGTCCTTTCGCTGCGCTAAAACGCCATCTAACCCATATCCAAATTCCTTCGTTTGAATCTCCCTCGCATATGTAGGCGAGACGGTAGTGATTATATCTGAAAATACCAGGCCGCCTTTTAATATATTCACTTTACCATAAAACTCTAATCCATCGATGCTAAATAAGTTCCAGCCAAGGCCTGTCTTAGAAAATTCCTCCTTCGGAAACAACCCTTGGTAACCGATATTATGTATAGTGAATACCGTCTTTATGCCATTGTAGAAAGGGTCGTCCTTAAGTATCGTCTTAAGATAGGCTGGGATTAGCGCAGTTTGCCAGTCATTACAATGAATGATATCCGGTTTGAAATCTAAATCCTTTAGGATTTCCAGGACCTTTTTTGAAAAGGACGTGAACCTCTCCAAATTATCGGGATAGTCACCGGCCTTGTCGCCATATAAATTATCCCTCATAAAATATCCTTCGTCTTCGATGAAATAGACCGGGACATCGTCATCTAATCTTGCCTCGTTGCCGTAGATTTTGACCGATTTATATCTAGGCGTTACGACCCTTATATCTACGCCTAACTTATGAATCGCCAAAGGAAGGCTACCAACCACATCGGCAAGACCCCCTGTCTTCGAAAATGGAACGACCTCGCTCGATACCATCAAGACCTTTAATCCTTTTGCGCCCTTTGCCATATCACGCCGCCTCCAGCCAATTTTTGCCGACCTTGACCTGAACCTTTATTAGAACCTTTAACTTCGCCACTTCCTCCATCTTCGTTTTGACCAACTTCTTCATAATATCGACCTCATCTTTTGGAACCTCAAATACTAATTCGTCATGAACCTGAATTATCATCTTCGATTTTAACCTCTTCTCTTTTATCGCCCTATGAATCTTTATCATTGCGACTTTAATCAAATCCGCAGCCGAGCCCTGAATAGGAGTATTTATCGCAGTCCGCTCGGCAAATTGCCTGATGGAATTATTTTGGCTATTTATCTCAGGTATATATCTCCTTCGATTTAAAATGGTTGTCGCATAACCTCTTTCTCGGGCCTCGTTAATCGTATCCTCGATATATGCCTTAACCCTGCCGTATCTTTCAAAATAGGAATCTATAAATTCCTTCGCCTTTGCAGGTTCAATGCTCAAATCCTTCGACAAGCCATATGGACTCATTCCGTAGATTATCCCAAAATTTACCGTTTTTGCGGCCGCGCGCATCTCTTGCGTCACTTTTTCCTCAGGCACTCCAAAAACTAAAGAGGCCGTATGTACGTGAATATCCCTATCCTCCTTGAATGCCTCGATAAGCTCCTTATCGCCTGAGAAATGAGCGAGTATTCTAAGTTCGATCTGCGAATAATCCGCTGACATAATCAAATGTTTTGCCTCTCCGGCGATGAAGGCCTTTCTAATCCGCCTGCCGATTTCCGTCTTTATAGGGATGTTCTGCAGATTCGGATCAGAGGAACTTAATCTACCTGTTTGCGTTACCGTCTGATTGAACGATGTATGAACTCGTCCCGTCTTAGGATTAATCAATTCCGGAAGCGCGTCGATATAAGTCGATTTTAATTTAGCGAGCTCCCGATATTTCAATATGGACGCAGGCAACGCATGTATCGTCGCTAAATTCTCTAACACCTCTACATCAGTAGATGTTCCGGTCTTGGTCTTCTTTACTACCGGCAGCTTCAATCTCTCAAATAATACCTCGCTTAGCTGTTTTGGAGAATTTATGTTAAATTCGCAATTGGCTATCTCATATATTTCAGACGTAAGTTTACGCAACTGGTTATCCATTTCCTTCGACATCTTCGCCAAAAATTTCACATCTATGGCAACCCCTATTAATTCCATATCGGCAAGGCAATCTATCAATGGCATCTCAACATCGTAAAATAACTCATCTAAATTTTTCTCCCTAAGCTGCGGCTCAAGGACGTGTTTTAACCTCAATGTCGCGTCGGAATCCTGGCAACAATATCTTTTAATCTCCTCTAAGCCCACCTCTTTCATAGTGATCTTGCCTTTGCCTTTACCTAACAGCTCGGCGATGGGCGTCATTTTGAGATTTAGATATTCCAGCGCAATATCATCGAGGTTATGGTTCAACTTCGAGGGGTTTAAAAGATAGGATGCGACCATCGTATCGAATGTAATTCCATTTAATTGGATACCATAATTTGCCAGCAGGACCTCTTCGTATTTTATATTTTGACCGATTTTTCTTTTATCCGCATCTTCTAATATATGTTTTAATTTCGATAACACATATTTCGCATCAAACTGCCCTTGGCCTGCATCTTTTATCGGCACATAATATGCTTCGCCTTCTTTCCAGCAAAACGAAACGCCCACCGGCTCACATAATAAGGGGTCAGTACCAGTGGTCTCAAAATCTAAAGCGAATTCTCTACGTTTCTCTAATTCTTTTATCAGGTCCTTAAAATCATTCTCATCGGCAATAAGTTTATATTCTCCGTCCAGTTCCTGACCAGAAGGAGCATAATCTTTCAGCAATCTCTTAAATTCTAACTCCTTAAATAAGTTATATAATCTTTCCCTATCTGCCCCTTTTAGTTTTAATTCGTCCATATCTATATCTATGGGAACGTTAGTATCAACGGTTGCCAATTCTTTGCTTAGCTTCGCCTGTTCTTTAAATTCGCTCAATCGCTTGCGTAAGCTTTCGGATTCTATCTTATCTATACTAGACAAGGTCTTATCTAAACTGCCGAACCTTTCGATTAATTGCGCCGCCGTAACTTCGCCGATACCAGGGACGCCAGGTATGTTATCCGACGAATCTCCCATAAGCGCTATTAAATCCACTATTCTTTCTGGGCCGACGCCGTAACGCTCCTTAACTTTTCCCTCGTCGTATACCAGACCTTCCTTATGGACATTGTAAATCTTTATATGCGAATTTACTAATTGAAGCACATCCTTATCGCCCGTAACAATATATACATCGTAACCTTTTTTTTCGGACCTCTTCGCAATCGTCGCTAGAATATCGTCGGCTTCATATCCCTCCATCTCGTAAATCGGTATATTGTACGCGTCGATTATCTCTTTAATTATCGGCATTTGCTCTGACAATTCATCTGGCATCGGCTTTCTATGGATTTTATACTCTTCGAACTTCTTATGCCTAAAGGTCGGGCCTTTTAAGTCGAACGCTATGGCTAAATATTGAGGAGCCTCTTCCTTTATTATTTTATTGAGCATCGTAATGAAACCATATATCGCATTAGTAGGTTGCCCTTTGGACGTCAAAAGGCTTCGGATAGCATAAAATGCCCGGTAGCAAAATGAATTTCCATCTATTAAAAATAGGGCCTTGCCTTCCACCATAATTAATACTTTGTCGTCACGTACTCAATCCAGCGTCTTTCAAAATCTTCGATTCCCTTGGGAAATTTCCATTGGTAGACCTCTTTAAGTACCTCATCTACGGGCTGGCCTTTTTTAATCTCGCTTACGAATTTCGAAAATTGCGCCTGAAGAAGTTCCCTCCTCATATAGTCTATAACGCTTGCTGATTCGGCATAAAATAACCCGATCTCAATCGGGGCAGACGGAATATATACCTTATTAAAGAGGTCGGCCAATTTTATATACTTACCCTCCCTTACCATTTGTAATATATATTTCTTATAATTATAATCTGCTTGCTCCTCCTGTTCATATTGAGCCATGCCCTCATTGAACCAGAGAGGTATATCCGCTTTGCCAAAATATTCCCACAATATAAGATGGGTCATCTCATGCGGTAAGATTCGTGTCTCAAGGCCCTCCGTCCCTTCAAATGTTGCAAGGAGATTCATATTCTTTACCGCTTGACCCCCTGACCAACTTTGAGCCTTCATCTCTTTAATATATTCATCCTGGGTTTTAAAAAGTAAGATAACGCATTTGCTCTCGCCTTCCCAAGGATGAAAATCTACTACCCCTAAATGCCTTAAAATTCTCTTGTAATAATATTCTGCCCTCCAGCCTAAGTCGTTCGCAATTTGCCGATTGTCGTGATATATAACGAAATGGTCCTTAAGTAACCTCTGTTTTGGAAAATTTTGCGATTCTCCATCTACTTGAAGCGACGAAAACAGAATAAGAAAGGAACCGAATAAGATGAACCTACGTATTCTAACGGCCCTTTGGCTTATATTTAGCGAATATCTCATTTGCCTTTTCTTCTAATGAGCTTAACTCTACCCCATATACCCTAACGAACCTATCTTTTAAAAATCCGCTTTCCTTAAAAAGTTTTTGCAACTTCTCTTTTCCGTACTCGTCTATAATATATGAGACGATCGACCACGCATAATAATAAGCTTCGTTCTCTGTTTTAGTGGCGCCGAACATCGCTTCCAATCTCATAAAGGAAAAATCATTTAGGCCTAACCGCGGATATTCATTGGCTTCTCTTATATCGCCCTCTGACATATATTGAGCCAAGCCCTCATGAAACCATCTCGGTGCAATTGACATTGGTTTACTTATCAGTATATGGGTCAGTTCATGTCTTAACAATTTCATATTACTAAAACCTGCATCTAAAGATATGCTCGCCGAACTTGCGCTCGCCCTAATACCACTTCCCCCTTGGGGCTTCAAAAGCACGTTCACCTCAATTTTGCTATGTCTATGAGGGTCAATGCCTAAAAAATTCGTTATATCAATATAGACCGACTCTAAATTTTGGGCTATTTTTTTAAGTTTCTCTTCGGGAACCTCGCCGCCAAAGCCCATAATCCTGAAATGATCCGTCTTAATTGGAGAAGTGGCGTAAATAGGGGTAGAAATAAATACGCTTACGCAAATAAATACAATGGCATAAAATAACCTAATTTTTAGCATCCTTCTTTTTGATAAAAAAGTTAAATGGTCTTCATCAATTTTTTACTTTTATTTGTTATGTATTTAACGCAGGCATTTCGTGGGACTTTCCGTTTAAAGAACGGATAGCGCTCTAAAGCGCAAAAAGGCGTGAATTCTCCCCTATTTTAGACTACTTGATCTTCGCTGCTGTTCCATAGGCATAGATATATCCGCTGTAGTCAAAATATCTAACCATTACGACGTAGTCAGCGCCTAAATTTTTTGCCTCTTCCTTTAATTTATCATTTATGGTAGTAAGGTTTACCTCACCGGAACGGACTGAAACTATGCCGAGGATTTCATAGTCCTCATCTATATCTGCAGTAGAAAGGATAACCTCCTTAGGCTTCTTTTTTTGCTGAGCAAGGGCATAAGGAGCAAAATATGATAACAAAATAGCAAGTGCTAAAAAAAGTGAAGTCAAAACGACGAGGCGCTTCATAAGATTGGCTCTCCGGTTGAGTCGACAATTGTCGCCGTCAAGAAAATAACCAAATTCTTTTTTGTGCGGTCAACATATTTCGACTTAAACAAAATGCCGAGGAGCGGGATATCTCCCAAAATTGGCACCTTCCGCTTGGTTACGTTTTCATCTTCCCTGATTAACCCACCTATCACAACTGTCTCGCCGCTTTTTATAACCACGGATGTCTCAGTGGTTCTTATATCAACAACGGGGTATCCCAATTTCGCAGGAAAATCTGTAGCCCCGGAAACTGGGATTTGCTTAATTAATACAGTGACCTCCGGGTGGATATCCATAGTGATTATCTTACTTTCACCGGCGACCTTTGGAGTTACTTCTAATACTATACCAACCGCTTTCTCCTTAACTTTATATTTCTCTACGAAGCGAGGGAGGGCAGGGGAACCAATATTAGTTCTCTCGACATCAGACGCATATGGAAAGATATTAGCGAGTTGGATATTTGCCATCTGGCCTGATAAGGTTGTCACGGTAGGTGAGGAAAGTAAATTAGCCTTGCCTTGCTCTTCAAGCGCTTTAACATATGCGAGCAAATAAGTGCCTGTATAACCACTAATCTTGCCAAATGCAAGATTTAAACCCGATGTCTTTGTAGCATCGCCAAATAGAGCATCATCCCCCAAATACTCTGTAAATGCGCTAACATCAATATCACTCGCTTTACCATAGTTGTGTGCAATTCGCCTATACCACCATTCAATTCCTAATTCTTCTACATCCGACAATACCACCTCAACAAACCTTGCTTGTATTCGAACCTGATGAGGACCTACGTCCCATAACCTTATCAATTCCCTTGCAATCTGCTGATTACTTGGCGTATCTGTAATCGTCAGCATCCCTGTAACCTCATCGAGCACAATCCTTCTATTTTCATTAAGGGGCAGGGCTTCATCAAGATATTCTTTAACGGTGTATTCTCCGGTTTGAGCGGCTTCTTTTTCTTGGGCAAATGGTAAATTGCTTATGAACAAAAGGCTTGCCATTATAGTTAAGAGAAATATTAAATTTAAAAATACCTTATGATTTCTCACTTTATAACTTCGCCCTCAGCAGTTATGATGCTTGCCGTGATAAAGATAAGGAGATTCTTCTTCCGAATGTTCTTATACTCGTATTGAAATGCCTTTCCCAATAGTGGAATATTTCCCAAGATAGGGACTTTTCTTTTCGTAACTGTCTCCTCATCCTTAATCATTCCACCTAAGACTAAAGTCTCACCGCTACCTATAGCGATGCTGGTTTGAGTCGTCCTTGTATCTACCACTGGCCAACCTAACTCGCTTGAAATGAGAATAATATCCTCTCCCAAAGCAGTAATTCCACCACTGCTTACATTTGAGATTGGAACCTGGTCCTTTAGAAGACTGACTTCAGGATGAATATCTAAGGTTATATTATTAGAACCTTCACCAACATATGGCGTTACCTCAAGGGTTATGCCAATCGATTTTTCTGACACCGTCAACTTATAATTCCATCTTGGAAATTCGGCTGTACCTATATTCTCGAGAGTAAAATCTGAAACGTAAGGTTGTATTCTTACAACCTGCATATTAGCCATCTGCCCAGAAACTGTGGTGACCTTTGGTGCGGAAAGGAGGTTGGCCTTGCCTTCTTGTTCAAGGGCTTTGAGTCTCGCTTGGATGTTTTTAAGGCTTTGGGTAGTTTTTGATATCCAAATATCTGCTCCATAAAAACCGACCTTGGGAAATGTAGTAGTAGTAGAATCATCCCATTGAATGCCTGTCCCAGACAATTGCCCATCAAACTCAGGGTTAACCGACCAATCCGAAAATGCCTTTGTGCCAGTGCCACCACCAGGTACCTGTGCAAACCACTCAATGCCAAATTCGCTTAAATCAGTAATATCAACCTCAACAAATCGGGCCTCTATCATTACCTGCCTTGGGCCCACTTCAAACTGCTCAATCAATTGTTTAATTATTCTATGATTGCTTTTGGTATCGGTTATGGTAAGCAACTTCGCCTGTTCGTTATATACTACCTTCCGACCTTCCTGCGGCGGAAGCGCTCTTTCAAGGTAATCCTTAATAGTTAGCCTCTTCTCCTCTTGAGGGAAAGTGCTTCCTTGACCAATCAAAAATGCAATCGTAAGTACTATCGCGACTATATTTCTCATATTATTTTGTTTTTGTCGTCTCAAATTCTGTTAGTTCTACTTTCTTTGTCCTTCGCACTCCATATTTTAATCTATAGGTCCTTGTAACTAATTCCTCTTTTTTTATAATATCTTTTTTCGAAATCCAAACGTAATTCGGCTCAACCTTATATCCCAAATCAGTCGCCTTAAAAGATATATTCAAGATATCCAGTAGCGGCATCGGATTAGCGGTCGTAAGCGAAATCCTTATCGGCTGCTCCTTCGTAAGTTCTGCAAGCGCTCTTTCGTCAAGGACTATCGTAACGCCGGTCATTTCCATCAATTGACGAATTAAATCCTGAACATCTGCGTCCGTAATTGAAATAGCAGGCACAACTACGCTCGTCATCTTCTCTTCAAGTTTCTTTCTGGCTTCTTGTTCGGCTAATTCTTCAGGCGATATAATCTCTTCAATCTCCATCTCTTCACGGGGTAATTTTTCAGGCGGAAGCCAATCCCTATCAACTTGCAACATCATAGATTGTTCGGTGGTATCTTTCTCCTTTGCTGCAACATTACGCGCCACGTCTAATGTTTTACGTTGCTTTATCGCAGCATCTTTTTTAGCAGTAAATCCCTCGTACTCTTTAGCTTTAGCGAGCCACATCCTCGCTTCTTGGTCATTTGGATTAGAGGCCAATGCGGTTTCGAAATCGGCAACCGCAGCTGAATATTGTTTCTTCTTAAAATTATCTTTGCCGCGTTTAACTAAAGACCCGGTAACAGTCTCTGGCACTTCCTTTTTCATCGCCTTTTTACATAAATCTATATAATGTTTTGCTGGTTTATTGGCGGGGTCTATTTCGAGGACCTTTTGGAAAAAATCAATTGCAGTTTCATAATTTTTTGCTTCATAATTTTTCTTTCCTTCATCAAAGACCTCTGATATCAACGCTTTCCTCTCAATCTTTTTTTGCTTTGCTAAGTCCTTTGCGATTATCTTCGCTTCAATCGCTTCGTTTGAATCAGTTTTAGTGAGGGCATAAGCTAGATTAGGAAGGCCTTCTATTGATAACATAATAAAGAACAGATTAAAAGCAAAAAAGACCAAAAATAAAATTACGCCTCTTCTTTTAACCCCGTTTATTATAATCATTTATGTCATCTCCCCTTTTTTATAACCCACTCTTTATTTTCTCCCCATATTACCACACTATCTGCTGTTATGTCAAGTATTTTATAATTATTAAGCTCCTCTTCTTTTCTTAGCTCGTAGGTCTTCTGATCCAACTCGTTGTAAACTTTTGCGATCAGTTCTTTTCCTTTGGCCGGTTTTTTAAACTCCAAAAACAACAGCCCCTCTTTTCCTTCCACCGTTAATGTTTTTCTCTGTATATCTATCACTTTATAATCTT
Source organism: Candidatus Omnitrophota bacterium (assembly GCA_043821025.1). Taxonomy (GTDB): domain Bacteria; phylum Omnitrophota; class Gorgyraeia; order Pluralincolimonadales; family CAZUZR01; genus JBDRDF01. The sequence goes on along the minus strand of JBDRDF010000007.1, from coordinate 7,898 downwards.
TAAACTTATCGCCTTTTTTGATGAAATAGGTCTTCTCGCCCCAGTTTACCTGGCCAATTATAGTTCCGCTCGCAGTCTGGATATATCCCTTGTAAACAAACGGCAGAACAATAGGCTCTACAGAAACTAATCTTAAACTTTCGGGCGAAAATACAATGAGGGGTTTCTCTGGTTTTATAAAGATATTTCTCGTCAATAACCCTTGATATCGAGTTATATCAAACGGGGCTTTCAATCGCTCTAATATCGTTGTGTAAAATTTAATGTCGTCTAGCGTTTCAGTCGATTCTTCCGACGTAGCTTTGCCTTCGCTGTTGGATTCATAAGCAGGCACAACTATCTTTGACGGCGGACTTAATAAGGCCTTCCACATCACAAATAACCACACGAGGGCCAAAATTAACGTTATTATCTTATTTATATTTGCGTTCTTCATATTTTATAGTTAAGGAAAAACGGCGGCCGAGATCACCAATTCCACCTCTAATTCACCCTTCGTCTCTTTTTCACCTTCTGCAGTTTTCAAATTTATAGAATCCATCTTGAAAGGGATGTCCAAAATAGTCAGCCCATGCAAGAAATTTATCAAATTTTCATTTTTACATTTAAACGAAATCCTTAACGAAAATTCTTTATAAATTACGTCCTTGCTCTTCTCAAGAGTTATATCCTTAACATCCTTAAATTCAATATCTGTAATTTTGGGAACTTTAGACTTCACCATTAAATCGCCTATCTCTTGTATAATTTCGAGTTGCTTGACCCTTATCAGCAACTCGGAAGCGTGTGGGATTTCCTTTTCATACTTTGCAAACCCTAAGCCCGACGGAAATTCAAAACCTATAGAACTGCCGTCTTGCGTTAGCTTGGTCTGCACCTTGTATAATTCCTCTTTAAATTTTAGCGGGTCTCCTTCCTCTGGCATCCTCGATTTTGGCTTCGAGCTTAAGGTCTCGACGATTTCTTTATAATAATTTGTAATTTCATCCCGCTGCTTCTCAAATGTTGCTTTTTTACTCTCAAGGTTAGCTAACCCTTGTTTTTCGTATAACCTTAGATTACTTTGCTTCCAACCCAACGATATTTTGTAGGAATGTGTTTGATACCACGATATCAGTAAATAGAAGATCGACGACATAACGAGCAGCCCTAGAATAAGTTTCGTTAACGCTGGCGCCCTAATGCCCTTGACCATCGGCTCTATATTTTTCCTTTCAATTTAAACGTAATGGTAAAGTTCCTAACCTGAGTTTCCCCCTCCTTGGTTACTTGGGGGAGGCTTGCGCTCTTTATTTCAACCGATTCAAATAACTCCGATGACTCAAGCCTATTTTTAAATTCGGTGATTGCAAGTAACGTGGAGGTGGTTTGCCCTTCTAATGTTACAATATCTAAATCGGTCTTCAACGCCGTAACCCAAGTATCATAAGGCAAGAGTTTTTCTATTTCCAGCAAGACCTCAAGCAATAGCGTCCTTTTTATCGCTAACTCATCGAAAGGTTTAATCTTCGCTTTCGTATTTTTAATCTCTATAGTCAATGCGTTTATTTTATTTTGTACAACATCGTATTTCGATAGGGTTTTGTCCAAGGAGTTAAGTTGCGTCCTAAGATATCGGCCTTCAGATGAAAAACGTAAACCCAGCGTCAACGGAATTAAAGCGAGCAAAATCCCTGATGTAATAATGTAGGCCCTCTTCTTTTTAAAGTCCCTCTCGATCTTCCTCTCGTTCGGCAAAAGGTCGATATGTATCGGGCACTTTTGTATGAGTCGAAGCGCAACCCCGATGGCAGCGCCAAATCTCGTCTGAAAATCCACATCTAGTCTTAAGTTCGATGAACACTTTATCTTTTTGGTCAAGTTTGGACGCTTTACCTGCATGCCTAAATACTTGCTTAAAAAATCTTCTATGCCCTTCAGCTTCGAACCGCCGCCGCATAGGAATACTTCATTAAACGCGATATCGCGTCCATATCGGGTTCGATAAAATTCCAAAGATTGAATAATGGATGAGATTAAATCCGATAAAAGTGAATTCAATATATTCGAGATATCCCTTCCCGCAGGAGTTAAATCTGCTGGCGCGGGCATATCGCCGGTCAAAATCGCCCCTTCCTTCCTCTTTAATTCTTCCGCTTTATCAAACGGCATCTTAAGTTTAGAGGAGATAGCATGCGTCATCTCATCGCCTGCTATCAGAATCGACCTTACCCAAAAACTTTTCTCTTCTACGACTATGAGATTGGTCGCCTTAGCTCCTATATCGAGAATAATGCCCTGCTTTAATGGCTCATTAAATGTTACCGCATTGAAAAGGGAAAGGGAACTGACGTCTACAAATTCGATATCGAGGTTTGTCTTCGAAAGGTAACTTAAGGCGGATTCCACAATCTCATTTTTTACTGCAACCAATAACACATCCTCCTCTGGACCCTCAACGAAGTAAAAGGCATGATAGTCCCAAATGATCTTTTCCAACGGAAATGGAACTTGCTGCTGTGCCTCGTACCTAATGATCTTGTCTTTCTTGCCTTTTTTGATTCTGGGAAGCTTCAGGAATCTTATGAAAACCGATTGACCGGATAGAGAAATTGCGGATTTCCCACCTTTTATCTTCTCGGCCTTAAGCAACCCTTCAAGACCTTCACGGATAACCGCCTCCCTCTTATCCTGGTCGGCGAGGTGGGTCATATCGAAAAATTTTGCCCGATGTAATTGAATGCCATCGGGAGTCTTTTCGAGCTCAACGAATTTTACCGAACCTGCTCCTATGTCTATGCCTATGACGCGTTTTCCCATTTGTTCGTATATAGTTTAGGGGATAAAAAAGAATTTGTCAATTATTACTTTTAAATAACTGGAAATTAAGGCTGGCTTGTGTCACTTCTTTTCCTTCTCGGTGGAAGGTTTGAAGTAAGGCAGCGCTCCTAAATCGTTCCTCGTCCCATCGGGGTCATTATATTTTTCATCCGGATCTCCAGCATCGATGCAGGGCGAAGTCGGCTGCAAGCGGAAATCCCCGTCGCCAACAAATTGGGGGTCCTGCGAAAAATCGAATTCGCCTGGCGTACAATTATAATAATTGTTCTTTGCGCCCCAAACATCGTTATAGAAAAACGCTAACTTGACATCTTTAAATTCCGCCATCAACTTCTCTTTTTGCTCTTTTGGAATTTCTTGACCGGTGGTAGGATTAGTCCATGCGATGCCCATTCTGCTTAAGTCGTCGACGTAGATATTATACCAATAGCAGTTGGCAATAATTGAATTTCTTATAGTTACATCGCTCGGGCCATGGTCTAAGGAAATACCCGAATTATAAAACCCAGAAATTGTGCAGTTTGTGATCTCTATCTTTTTACTGGCCGTGATAAAAAAACCGATATTGGGACCTGTTATTATACAATTCTTAAAATTGACATCTTCGACGTAATCTAATGTAAACGGCTGGTCTTGCAAAACAAAGGTTAAATCTTTTATGATGACTTTAGAAGCTGACTTGTCTGTCCGAACATCCTCAAATTTTATTCCACCCCGGCTTATAATTATCTTTGTTGAATCTGTCTCGCTTCCCATTAAAGTGATGCCTTTTTTTAACCTTAAGCCATCTTTTTCCTCATATTCACCGGGCTTGATATAAATAACATCGCCGGAGTGAGAAGCCATTATGGCCTCCTTTAAAGTAGGATAATCTACAGGCACGATAATATTGGCTTTAGGTTCCTTAGCTTCAGCTGGCCTGGCTAACTTCTTAGGCGTTTCCTCTACCTTTTTCTTTTTGGTCTTTTCTTTAGCGGCTGGCTTTGGTTCTTCGGTTAATTCAAATTCCTTTTTTTCAATGGATTTTATCCGATTACGATTTAATTGTATAACGCCTATGTTGGACCTCACTTTAATAATCTCTGGGCTTTCATCTATAATCTCGCCTTCGACTTTCCCCCCATCTTTTAGATAAATAACGTCCGCCGCCGAAATCGAAAAAATGATTAGGAGCAGAGCCGCTACGTTCAGAATAATAAACTTAGCATTTTTCATTTTTATTCGGTTACTTCCCTATAGTAAAGCACTTCTACCTGCGGTAAATAGGTTACCGTTATATCCTGAAAAATAGGCGTCTTTCCGCTGTTTGCATAGTTATCCTTATCGAATGCGTATGAGGTAAGCGTAGCTTCATATTGAAGCCATCTTCCAGTATTAGTAATTTGAGCGCCGTTTGCGTAAGAAGTCCATCCCGTATTACCAGTCGGTATACTCGCCTTGTCGGCCGCGGTCCTCAAGGAAATGGCTACGTCTAATTGAGCATCAGCGGCGTTCTTCTCCGTCCAAGAAAGCCGACCCCAAGTAACATTTTCACCCGCATAGAAAGGTGTGGAAGCTAAATGACCGCTGTTGGGAATAAAACGAATATTGTCCCAGTAGGTTACATTTGTCTCTTTAAAATCCGGACTGGTGACGATATCAGGTACCCCTCTAACCCAGCAGGCATTATAAGAATTCCAACTCCAGGTATCATAAAGGTTAGCGCCTTTAAATTTAAAGTTGGGAACAATTGGTAAAGCTCCAGGTGTGGCCTCTACGGAGACTGCTCCATTATTAAGGAAACCTTTATAGGCATCGCTAACAGCTCCTTTAATCATAGCCAGCACTTTATCTTTTTGATAAGGTGTTAGCACCCTCTTATCCCAGGCAATCACTTCTAATCTATCCCCGGTGGTATAAACCCAACCATCATCATCACAAAGAACGGCGTAAAGACCGGCCCCGCACGAATCAACTTCTCCCGCATCCCAAGGGTCTAGTCGGTCGCCTCTGGCAAAAAGATAAGTATCCATAAAATGAACTATCGGCTGCCAGTAAGCGCCTGTTGCAGAGTAGGTAGGATACTCATAAGGACGTTCAGCATAGTTAGGGGTTCCTGGTCCTCTATAATTTCCGTAGATATAAGCTCGCGCGGTTGTTTCAGGTATCTGTACACCAGGATTACTATAAACTCTGTAAATCGGTCTTGGCTCTGCAGCTGTATCAACACCTGCTTCATAAGTACCATTGCCGTTTACATCCTTCCAGTCATCCCATACTGAGTCTCCATCCCAATCTAAGTAATACTGTCGACACCAATTACCACTACCACCTACATCTACCCAGTGGTCCTTTATCTTTCCCCAGTCTCCGCTAAGCACTATATTGGGGGCACCGCCCCTCCAGCCAAGACGTTCCGAAGGAATTCTTGTATCTGTTGAGCTTCCGGTCCAGGTGCGGGCAAAGACATTTGTTTCAGGTCGATAAAAATTATAATTTACTTCAAAGTATAACTCTGTCCATACATCTACATCTACTTGGACTTTGCAGTTACCCATATATGGCTGGATGTTTTCAAAGGTAAGCGCGAAATAACCGGTGGGAGTTGGTGGCTTTTTATTATTGCGGTAACCCTTCCACCACCAGCCTGTTCCATAGTCTCCTTGTTTGTCAGGACCTTCTATTACCTTTCGAGCCATTGCTGTTAGATTAGTAACGCTATAAGCTAAATCCTCATCAAAATCATCCCAGTAGCCCAATTTTAAGGCATTGACAGTGGTAGTGTAACCGCCCGCTTCTAAATTTCCTGAAGCATTATCAGGACAGGTATCAAGCCAGGTAACATTAAAAACATGACCATCCGCATAATTACCTTGAAAATATCTGCTAGCGTTTGTAGCACCTGTTGTCGTTCCTGCATCGGAAAACCATGCGGCGTAGAACTCTTCTTTCGTGGTCTGTGTCCATGTGCCAAAAACCTTAACCGCAGCGGTTACTTTCTTCTCAGCTAAAACTGTTCCATCCGTGGCTTTTGCCTTGCCAACACAAGTTATACTATAGATTCCGGCCGATGGATAACTTATACCGCTTTCCCTTGGGTGGGTAATTATCGGATAGAAACCTAACCGCTCTGCAGGGATGTAATTGCCTGAGCCGCTTGTGTCGGCCGCACCTGATAAGCTCCATTTAAGAGCGCAACCGTTTGCATCTGCCTGGTCATAATAATCTATCCTTATAGGATGCCAGCCGGGATAATTAAAGGTATAATTCCCGCTGATTTCCGGGTCCATACCTTTGTCATAATAAGCGTTTACAACCTGTGTGCTATCAATAAAAAGTCTGGCTCCGTCGTCGTTTCGCATATAAAAAGTTACATCCGAACCGATTTCCGACGGCAATATTTCGAGATATCCTTCAAAAATAACCCCGAAGTAATTAATCCTATTGCCGCCTGGATCCGATAACAAAGATGCACCAGCAAAAGCCGCATCGTGGGTCTCCTTCCAGCCATTCCAATCCCCATCTGCCCCAGGCATACAGTTCTGCGGAGCATCGCCACTCCAATGGTATTGACAAACTTCACCCAGTTCGATAACCTTGCCAACAAAACTCGCTTTATCAATTACAACGTTTGGAGAGGGATCGCTGATTGAATTATAATATTCTGCTAACACCCCACCTCTTATAATAGGTCCGTAAATCGTAATATAATCTTTTATATTGTTATATTTTGTATCCCCTATAATAAGCCTTACCTCTTCTACGGAGCTAAAGGTCGAATTCTTTGCACCAGTCTCATTTCCGGTGCAATTCTCCCACGTTCCTGTTCCTAAGGCCACGTTAAAGGCCGTGCAAATTTGAGAAGTCACATTTGCATCAGGATCTCGGTAGTCGATGATTTTAGCAATATCGTCGCTGGTTAAACCGGCAGTTTTTAGCGCCGTTATCGCAGTATAATCTGTATCATCCAAGGCATTTAGATTTACCTTCTGGTATTCACCGATGTTTGTACCAGACCCTATCGTTACCTTGTAAGTTCCTATGGAGTCTATCCATAACTCCGTAGTCATATCATAATTTTCTACATAAGAAACAACGTTGGCATAAGTATTAATTGCAACCTGGGAACGTATATCTGCAATAACTTTGTTGATGCCCGACTCTGCCAGATAAAGCGCCTTTACGCTACGTAAATAATTGGCTGCGGACTCCAGTTCCAATTTCATATTAAGCGCGAAACTGGTCGCTATAATCGACATAATCGCCAGTATGCCGATTGTCATTAATAAAGCAACACCTCGTCTGTTTCTTATAATATCAAACATCTTATTTTACTCCTTCAATAGCCACAAGCGTTGTAAAAGTCCGAGTTTTAGGATTCGCCGGATCTATTGGTTTAGTCTCTCGAACTATGAGAGTAATTTCAACCGCATTAGGAAGCCCATCAGGATTCTTCTCGTTTCCTTCGTTTCCTTTTGCATCATAGTTGTTGGCAAGAAGATTCTGAGTCGAATTCCAGCTACCATTAGCAGTGATAGTATTAGGTAGGGCACCGGCAGCCGCTCGGTAATAATATCTAAATTGTAAATCCGTTATGTTTTGGGCAATTATGTTATTAGTAGCTGGCGGATTTTCGGTAATATCTTCATCAAAATCAAAATCTACAGCTGGCGGTGGCGCATTGAACGGTTTAAAATGCTTCTTAAGTTCATCATCCGATGTGACTGGTGTCCCTTTTCCGTCAAGCCAATATCCGATTTCGCACAAATCCATATCTCCGGCATTCTCAACCGGCGCCACAAAAAATATCTCATCTTTTGCGGAGTTTGTTTTTATCCTCGTCCCGGTTTCATCAATACCATAAAATTTAGCCCACCGCGAAGTGTTAGAAGAAGACTGATCCAATAGAGCCGACGATATCTCCCCTGATATCTGTTCTAATACAAGCCTCGCGTTCTGATAAATGTCCAAAAGATTTTCCGCCCTCCGCCACGAATCTAAGCTGCTCTTAAAAACTGTAAATAGCATTCCGGAGAAAATCGAAAAGATGGCTACAACCACTATGACTTCGATTAAAGTAAGCCCGTCTTTACGGCGCG
>JBDRDF010000006.1:0-58974 GCA_043821025.1 Candidatus Omnitrophota bacterium | reverse complement strand
TCCGATAATATAAAGTGCATTGGTATAACCGGAACCACCGGCAAGACGACGATCTCATATTTGTTTTATATTATCCTAACTACCGCATGGCACAGTGTTGGAATCGTGGGAACGATAAATTATAGAGTTGGGAAAAGGATTATCCCTGCGACAAATACAACACCCGGGCCTATCGAATTGCATAATTTTATGAACGAGATGGTTCGTAATTCAATCGATTTTGTAGCGATGGAAGTTTCGTCGCATTCGCTTGACCAGCGAAGGGTTGAGGGGATTAAGTACGCAGTTGGGATATTCACAAATTTAACAGGCGACCATCTCGACTACCATAGGACATACGATGAATATTTCGATGCTAAGGCAAAATTGTTTGAGGGGCTGGATGACGGTTCTTATGCGGTAATAAACGTAGATGACGAATGGGGTAGAAAACTCCTTAAACGCTCGAAGGGAAAAATTACAACTTACGGGATTAAATCCGATGCGGAATTTCTTGCAACTTGCACAGATCTATCGTTAGGCGGGACTAAATTCGTAGTTGAGGCTCCAAATAGAAAGATGGATATCAGTACGAAGTTGATAGGTTTGCACAACATCTATAATATTACCGCTTCAATAGCTGCTGGAGTTCGCTTAGGACTTCCGCTCGATTTAATCAAGGTGGGTGTAGAGAATATCGTTTCGGTTCCAGGCAGGCTTGAAGCGATAGATTGTGGACAGCCTTTCAAGGTATTCGTAGATTACGCGCATACAGATGACGCCCTCTATAATGTGCTCTTTACTTTGAAGCCACTTATATCGAAGCGAATAATCGTCGTATTCGGTTGCGGTGGTGAGAGGGATAGGACTAAACGCCCAAGGATGGGTAGGGTGGCAAGCGAGTTTACAGATTACATCATCGTTACATCCGATAATCCAAGGAGCGAAGAACCAGAGTCGATCGCTAAAGAGATAGTAGGGGGAATTGAAAATAGAGAACATACGATAATTTTAGATAGGGAACAAGCGATAAACGAAGCTTTATCTAAGGCGAAAGAGGGGGATTGCGTATTGATCGCAGGCAAAGGTCACGAGACATATCAGGTTTTTAAGGATAGAACCGTACCCTTCGACGACAGGGAAGTAACAAGGAAGATCCTATGTTTGATGTTAAGACGATCTTAGAGGCAACTAAAGGTTTGTTATTAAGTGGCAAGGACGAAGTTACCTTTATTGGAATTTCAACGGACACCAGGAGAATAAAGCGAGGCGAACTGTTCGTTGCTATTAAAGGTCAAAATTTCGACGGACATGACTTTACTCAAAAGGCGCAATCTAAAGGCGCAGTCGGTGCCGTTGTAGGCTTGGACAAAGATTTCGCCAATCTAAATCGTAACGATTTCGTCTTGATAAAAGTTGGTGATTCGGTTAAGGCGTTGGGAGATATCGCGAATTTTCATAGGCGTAAATTTGATATTCCAATAATCGCGGTCACCGGCTCCAACGGGAAGACGACCACAAAAGAGATGATAGCGTCTATCCTCACGAAGGCATATAACATGCTGAAGAACGAGGGGACGGAAAATAATTTCATCGGCGTGCCGCTTGCCCTTTTAAAATTAAACGACGTTTATGAAATCGCAGTCGTTGAATTAGGGACGAGTCATTTCGGTGAAATCGCAAGGCTTGCTGAGATCGTCCAACCCAGTTGCGGCATAATCGTAAATATAGGTCCCTCGCATTTAGAGTATTTTAATTCCGTGGATAAGATAAGGGAGGAAAAGTTAGGCCTTCTAAAGCGGTTGGGAAGCGATGGCATCTCGATTGTAGACGGCGATGATGAAGATTTGGTAAAGGGCGCGAAAGAACTGTGTGCGGAAGTTATGACGTTCGGCTTAAACTCCAATTGTAATTTCAGGGCTACTAAAATAAAGGCGTACGAAGGCGCAATGGAGTTCATCTTAAATGATAAGCACAGATTCCATTTGAAAATTTTAGGGAGGCACAATATTTATAATGCACTGGCGAGCATAGCAGTCGGCTCGTTATATGGCGTGAAAGTCGAAGAGATGGAAGAAGCGTTAGAGAATTTCAAGTTGCCAAATTTAAGGATGGAATACGTGGTAATAGACGGCATCAAGTTCATCTTCGATTGTTATAATTCAAATCCCATCTCGATGGCGAGCGCCATCGAGTCGCTTAAAGGGATAAACGATTCCAAAAGGAAAATAATAATCGCTGGAGATATGCTAGAATTAGGAGAAGGCAGTCCTAATTTTCACAAGCAAGTAGGTAGACAAGCAGCGGTTGCTAAAGTAGATATCTTGGTGGGTGTGGGCCCGCTCTCCAGATTTATTTTGGAGGGCGCACAGGAGGAGGGTCAAGGCGGTCTATCCCTCCTCCATTTTGAAAATTCCACGGATGCCGCGAAGGCGCTCAAAGATATATTAAAAGCAGGCGATTTGGTATTGGTGAAGGGGTCGCGCGCAATTAAGATGGAGGAGATAAAAAAGTGCTTTACCACCTCTTTTACCCATTAAGGGATATTTTCTTTGGCTTCAATGTATTTAAGTATATCACGTTTAGGGCTGCGGCCGGAGCGGTAACCGCATTTTTGATTAGCGTTATGTTAGGTCCGTTTATAATTGGAAGGTTAAAACAATTTAAGATTGGGCAAATTGTTCGGAAGGAGGAAGCACAGGGCATTTACGAATTTCATAAAGATAAAGAAGGCACCCCTACGATGGGCGGGCTATTTATCGTGTTGGCGGTTATTCTATCTACGATTTTATGGGCGGACTTGACAAATAAATATGTACTGCTTGCGATATTTTCTACAGCTTGGCTCTGCGTCGTCGGCTTCGTAGACGATTATATAAAGTTGTCGCGCAACAGGTCGAAGGGGTTGACGGCTGTATCTAAGCTGATGGGTCAGGTTATCCTAGGGCTATTGATAGGGCTTTATATTTACTTCGACCCCCAAATCGGACTGAATCTGGACGTGCCGTTTTTTAAGAATTTAATCGTAGATTTAGGATTATGGTATATCGTCTTCTCGATGTTAGTGATAGTCGGTGCATCGAATGCTATGAATTTAACCGATGGGCTCGATGGCTTGGCGATCGGCTGCGCGATAATGATCGCTCTTACATATACGGGCTTAAGTTATGTAACGGGAAATTTCAAGATCAGCGATTACTTGAACATCATTTACGTCCCGGGAACTGGGGAACTTGCGATATTTTGTGCAACGATTTTAGGTGCGAGTTTGGGTTTTTTATGGTTTAACTCCCATCCTGCGGAAGTTTTTATGGGCGATTGTGGCTCTTTGGCGTTGGGTGGTGCAATCGGGGTGGTCTCAATACTTATAAAGAAGGAGTTGCTTCTTCTATTGGTTGGGGGAGTTTTCGTTGCGGAGGCGGTGTCGGTCATTTTACAAGTCGCATCATACAGGTTATTCAAGAGGCGCATATTTTTAATGGCGCCACTCCATCACCATTTTCAGATGAAGGGTTGGTCTGAAAACAAAGTTGTAGTTAGATTCTGGATCGTTGGAGCGATTTTAGCACTTTTAAGCTTATCTACGTTGAAACTCAGATGAGATACGATTTCAAGAATAAAAAAGTAGCGGTCGTTGGGCTTGCGCGCAGTGGCATGGCAGCTGTGCACCTTCTGCACAGCTTAGAGGCAGATGTATATGCTACCGATTCCGGCGATTCCGAGGATTTAAGGAAAAACGAAGAAGTTCTTAAATCTAATGGCATTAAGGTTGAGATCAAAGAACACACGCCCGAGTTCATTAAAGATAAAGATTTAATTGTGATAAGCCCCGGCATCCCAGATACTTCACCCGTTGTAATTTGGGCTATCGAATATGGCATTCCAATAATTAGCGAGATAGAACTAGGTTATTTATGTTGCGATGTGCCAATCGTCGCAATTACGGGAACGAACGGCAAATCGACAGTTACTACTCTTATAGGGGAGATATTAAAAAAAGGCGGCAAGGACGTTGTAGTTTGCGGAAATTTAGGCAATCCATTTTGCGGTGAGTTGCCAAATATCAAAAGCGATTCCATAGTGGTGTTAGAGGTAAGTTCTTTTCAATTGGAGAGGATAAAGGAATTTAAGCCCTACGTTTCAGTCCTATTGAACATTTCACAAAATCATTTTGATAGACACCCAGATCTAAATTCGTATATAAATGCGAAGGCGCAAATATTTCGTAATCAAGATGATAACGATTGGACGATACTAAACTACGATGATGAATTATTAAGGGAATTTAAGGGTAAGACGAAAGCCGTTCTCTTATATTTCTCCCGGAAGAGGAAGGTGGTCGGCGCATATTTGGATAGCGATCAGATGATTATTTCTGCGAACGGCACGGAGCGTACTTTATGCGACATATCGGAATTAAAGATCAAAGGCGGACACAATGTTGAAAATGCGCTTGCGAGTTTATGCGTTGCAGCTATTTTTGGAATAAACCCTCAACACATAACAGATGCAGTAAAAGATTTTAAAGGTCTGGAACGTAGGTACGAATATGTAACTTCAATCGATAATATCGATTTTATAAACGATTCCAAAAGCACGACCGTGCTTTCGACTATGAGGGCCTTGGAGGCCTGTGATAGGCCAGTGATTTTAATCGTAGGCGGCAAAGACAAAGGCAGCGATTTCAGAAAAGCAAGGTCAATGTTAGCCTCGAAGGTAAAGAGCGCGGTCCTAATTGGAACATCGAAGGGGAAGATAAAAGAAGATTTAAGGGGCGTAATTCCCATAACCGAGGCGAATTCAATGGAGGAGGCCGTAAAGATAGCCTATTTTAACGCAGTTGAAGGCGATTGCGTTTTATTATCGCCGATGTGCGCCAGTTTCGATATGTTCAGGAACTTCGAGGATCGCGGCAGGATTTTTAAGGAAGTGGTTTTTAGGATTAAAAACGGCTATTTAAACAACGCGCGTGGAAGTTAATTCGATATGAGAAAATTGAGGCTTCAACTATTTGTGGTAACGGTCATCCTTATCGCGTTCGGAATTGTCATGGTTTATAGTGCCAGCGCCATTTACGCCTACGAATATCTTAAGGATAGCGCATATTTTTTAAAGCGCCATTTGATATACTTATTTTTAGGGATTACTGCCTCATTATGGATCATGTCCGTCGATTACAATGTTATTAAGAAATACATCAAACCCGTATTAATAATTTCTTTTATCCTGTTGATATTGGTCCTTATCCCTGGGATCGGGCGAGAGATCGCAGGCGCCAGACGTTGGTTCAGATTTTCTATATTTAGTTTTCAACCATCCCAAGCTTTAAAATTGGCTTTAATCTTATATATTGCCGATGTGCTTTCCAGGAAGCAGAGCGAAATAAGAAGTTTCTTTCACGGTTTTTTGCCGCCGATGATAATATTAGGCGTAAGCGTGGGACTCATATTACTTCAACCTGACTTGGGAACTGCCGTTGCGATTGCCGCCGTTGTGTATATGATGTTGTTCATAGCCGGAATAAGGTTATTCCATCTTGTGCCACTTTTAGTCTCTTCGCTTCCTGCATTGGGCGTAATAATTTTAGCAAAGCCGTATAGGATGAAGAGGATCTCGGCATTTTTAAATCCTTGGGAAGATCCGCAAGGCATAGGTTTTCAGATAATTCAATCTTATATAGCATTAGGTTCCGGCGGTCTTTTTGGCGTGGGCTTAGGGCAATCTCGGCAAAAATTATTTTATCTACCCGGTGCGCACACGGATTTTATATTTTCAATAATCGGTGAGGAATTGGGTTTGATCGGCACGGCCTCGATAGTAATATTATTTATCGTCTTCATATGGCTGGGGGTTAGGATAGCTATAAGGTCGAGAGACCTGTTCGGACATTTGGCGGCATTGGGAATAGTGCTGATGATAGGGTTAGAGGCGGTGATTAACATCGGAGTTGCAACGGGCTCAATACCGACGAAGGGTCTCCCGCTTCCGTTTATTAGTTATGGTGGTTCATCGCTCATATTCGATATGATGGGAGTTGCGCTGTTGCTTAACATCGCAAAGTGCAGCGAAAGAAGCCAGCTTAAGACATGAAGGTATTAATTGCATGCGGGGGGACAGGCGGGCATATATTTCCGGGGCTTAGCCTCGCGCAGGAACTTAAAACAAAAGAAGCGGTTAAAGATATTATTTTAGTCGGGACGAACCATCCGCTTGAAAGGAAGATATTTAATTCATCGGGATCGCCTTACGCCTTTATACCAACTGCGAAGTTAACGGTTTATAATCCAATTAAGTACTTGCTCTTTTTAATAAAATTTACTGCCGCTTCTTTTAGATCGATTTGGATTTTGATGAGGTTTAATCCTGATATCGTTGTTGGGTTCGGCGGCTATGCTTCATTCCCGATATGTATATTTGCTGCGATGTCTGGGAAATGCCTTTTTATTCATGAACAAAATTATTTGCCTGGTTTGGCGAACAAACTACTCTCGTTTTTTGCGAGGGGCGTAGCGGTAAGCTATAAGGAGACAAAAGGGTTCTTTAAGGAAAATGCGGTCTTCGTCGGAAATCCTATAAGAAAGAAACTCTTAGTGAACGATAAAGAGAAGGCGATAAAGTCGTTTGGTTTAAGTTTGGCAAAATTTACGATTTTGATAATGGGAGGCAGTCAAGGTTCTCATAGGATAAATATGCTCATGCACGATCTTGCGGGATTGATAAGCGATGAAGATAAGAGACAAGTACAGGTAATTCACATTGCTGGGACGCGCGATTATAACATCCTACGCGATAGATATCGTGATTGCGGTATCGAAGCAAAGGTTTATAATTTCGTCGATGATATAGGCGTTGCTTATCGAGCGGCTGACCTGATTATTTCGAGGGCAGGTGCAACAGCGATTTTTGAGATAGCAGCTTTGGGACTTCCGTCGATATTGATCCCTTACAGGTACGCCGGAGGTCATCAATATTACAATGCAATAGCGATTGAGAAAGAAGGCGGGGCGATTACTTTGGATGAGTCGGAATTAACGCCTGCAATTTTAAAGGATAAGATATTTGAATTAAAGAACAATAAGGCACGGTTAAATGCTATATCGGAATGCGCGAGGCGTTTTTCTGTACCGGATGCGGCCAGACGATTGGCTGATTATATATTAGAAATTTAATATGTTAAATCTATATTATCAAAATGCCGATTTTCGTCTTCGCCGCACCGCTCGATTTGACCCAGCGAGTCAAATCTCGCTCGGAGAATCTTCTCGCTCTGCCTTAAGGTTAAATTGTGGGCAACCGTGCCCGCTTGAATCTTCTACGTGCGGCCTCCAGTCGAAAATCTTTATTTTTGATATACTATATTGAAATTTAATGTCTTGGCGCAAAAGCCGGTTTATGACTTTAGCCATATATTAACTTAAGCGAGTAATAAAATAAGGACACAAGCTAAGGCTTAAATTTCAAAGTAATACATCAGGAAAGTGATGAAATTAAACAGCAAAAAACATATCCACTTCATCGGCATAGGCGGAATCGGGATGAGCGCAATAGCGCTGGTATTGCGGAAGATGGGCCATAAGGTAACAGGTTCCGACGTTAAATCTTCGCGGCTTATCGAGAAGATCAGGACTTGTGGCGGAGAGGTATTTTTAGGGCATAATGAAAAAAATATAAACGGGGCAGATATCGTGGTATTTTCCTCTTCTATAACGGCAGAAAACCCTGAACTGAAGTCGGCACGAGATAAGAAGATAGCTACCCTTCACAGGGCTGAGATGTTAGCGTTGCTTATGAATGGCAAAAAAGGAATTGCCGTTACAGGCGCACATGGAAAAACAACGACAACTTCATTGATATCGCATATCCTATTTCGCGCAAAGTTAGACCCTACCGCTATATTAGGAGGCGAAGTCGCATCGATTAATGGAAATGCAGTTTTAGGTCGGGGAGATTATTTTGTGGTTGAGGCAGATGAGAGCGACGGCTCATTCGTCCATTTAGAGCCGTTCTATTGCGTTATTACGAATATCGATGAGGAACATCTCGATTATTATAGAAATATCCGCGAGATTATGTCCTCGTACATGAAATTCATCGAGAAGATAAGACGGGGGGGGAGGCTTTTTGCTTGCGGCGATTGCGATAATATAAAGCGTGCGCTTCGCGCCTATGAGAAGGATATAACATATTTCGGCCTCTCAAAGGGGCTGGATATATATCCCGAAGATATTAAGATGCATGAGGACCATACAGAATTTAGCGTTGTATATAATGGAGATAATTTAGGCAGGGCAGCGTTAAACATCCCAGGCATCCATAATGTATCAAATGCGATGGCAGCGTTTGCGGTCGCTTTACAGATCGGCTTAGATTTTAAGACGATAAAAGATACGGTGGAAGATTTCAGGGGCGCTGAAAGAAGATTTCAGAGAAAGTACTGCAAGGATGGCATAAGCATAATAGATGATTATGCGCATCATCCCGCAGAGATTAAAGCGACGATACTCGCAGCGAAGAATTGGAACCCCAAACGCCTCGTCGTTTTGTTTCAGCCCCATAGGTACTCTCGCACGAAGTATTTAAAGGAAAGATTTGGCAGGTGTTTTGACTTAGCCGACCATCTGGTTATAACCGATATTTATGCAGCGTCTGAAGAACCCATAGAGGGCGTTTCCGGAAAAGATATATACGAGGAGACAAAATCTAAAGGACATAAAAGCGCCATCTTTTTATCGAGGCGAGATGTTAAAGAATATTTATTAAATTACGTTCGTCTTGGAGATATGGTTTTGGTCTTAGGCGCTGGCGATGTGACTTCTGTAGCGGAGGAACTGGCTAAGGAACTCTCGGTTAAAAGGCAGGTGAAATGAATAAGGGAGAATTGAAATTTATAAAAGGCGTGGTTAAATACGACGAGCCGATGAACCACCATACATCGTTTAGGATTGGCGGACCAGCGGATGTTTGGGTTACGCCCAGCGATGTAGAAGACCTCTTAAATATTTTGCGATACGCTAAAGATAATCATACAAACTTATTTATATTAGGTGGCGGCAGTAAAATATTGGTCGGAGATAAAGGCATTAGGGGATTTGTAGTAGTTTTAAACGACCCCAATTTTAGTTATACGAAATTCGATGGGGAAGTTGTTGAAGCAGGTTGCGGGACGAGGATATCGGGATTTCTTACAGAGGCAACACAACGGAGCTTAGGTGGATGCGAATTTTTGGCAGGTTTGCCAGGCACTATAGGTGGGGCATTGGTCATGAACGCTGGTTCGCCCTCAAATGGCATAGGCGATTTTTCGGAGGAGGTTGTTGCGATTAAGGATTTGAAAGCAGTAACCTTAAAAAGGAGTCAGACAAAGTTTTCATATAGGAATTCCGACTTAAGCGAATTTATTTTAATAAGTGCGAAATTTAAATTGGTAAATAAGGATAAAGATGTAATTCGTGCCGAGCTTAAAAGTAATTTGAATAGGAAAAGGCGAGTTCAAGATTTAAGTTACCCTAGCGTCGGATGTATATTCAAGAATCCGTCCGAAGATATCTCAAGCGGAAAGTTAATTGAACTTTCTGGCTTTAAAGGGCGTTCGATCGGCGATGCTCGCGTCTCTACAAAACATGCGAATTTTATACTCAATCTAGGGCAAGCAAGCGCATCGGATGTTTTACGCCTTATAGATGAAATTCAAAAAAAAGTTTTTAAAGATCACGGGATTATGTTACAATTAGAAGTTCAACTTATCGGAGAATTTTGATGGTAAGAAATTTCGGTCGCATTGGCGTTTTGATGGGGGGTCCATCTGCTGAAAGAGAGGTTTCCCTTTGTTCTGGAAAGGCGGTATTAGATGCTTTATTGAGCAAGGGATATGATGTAAAGCCCATTGAATTATACATGCCTACGAAGGAGGAGCTAAAATCACTCGATATCGACGTCGTCTTTATCGCACTGCACGGAAGTTTCGGCGAAGATGGTGAGCTCCAATCGATGTTGGAAGAATCGAATATCCCTTATACGGGTTCAAGGGTTGAGGCGAGTCGCTTGGCGATGGATAAAATCGCTTCGAGAAAGATATTTCAAAAGGCTCGCCTTTTCATACCTAACTACGAAGTTTTGCAAAATGGCCTGAGCCCAAATTTAAAATTTAAGATGCCAGTTGTGGTTAAACCTTCTGCGCAGGGCTCTTCGGTCGGGCTTACGATCGTCGATAGAAAAGAGGAGCTGAAAAGCGCCATGGATCAGGCATTTGAATTTGGCGAGGAGATAATCATCGAGGAATACATAGAGGGCAAAGAGATTGCGGTTGGAATTCTTGAGGATAGGGCGTTACCCGTTATACAGATTGTCCCGAAACGCAGATTCTATGATTATGTTGCTAAATATACCTCTGGGATGACAGAATATTTAGTTCCCGCTCCGATTTCGAAGGCCGAATTCGAATCTGCGCAAAAGGCAGGCCTTCGAGCGCATAAAAGTTTAGGTTGCAGGTCATTCTCGAGGGTTGATATGATTTTGAACAAGCAAAGCGCCCCTATCGTATTGGAGGTAAATACGATACCTGGCTTGACACAGATTAGCCTTCTTCCTAAAGCGGCTAAGGCAGCAGGAATAGACTTTCCTGAATTGTGCGAAAAGATGCTTGAATCCGCCTTTCTAAGATGAGAAGAAAACGTAAGGCGTTAAAATTCGAATTTATAAAACAGAGCGGCGAGTTTGTTGGACACAATAGCAAGGCCGTCCTTATTGCACTTGTGGTATGCGCGCTTATTATCGGTGCATTTTTTCGGCTATACAATTTTTTGCGGACCGCTTCGTATTTTGACTGCCATGCAATCGAGATAATAAAATTGAGCGAAAGCGAAGGCCTTGAGTCCAAAAAGGAATTTTTCAAATTGAGCCCCAAGGCAAACATTTTTATTGCTGACCCGATTACGCTGTCGAATAAGATTAAAATGGCCCATCCAGAATTTCAGAACGTACTGATAACCAAATATCTCCCGAACAGACTTATCGCAACGATTATAGATAGGAGAGTCGTCGCTAAAATAAAGGTGGGAAAGTTTTATCAAGTTGATTACGAAGGAATGGTATTACCACAGGTTTCAGAAAAAGAACTTGAATCCTTACCTTTTATAATAGGTTTAGAATCACAGCTTTTTAATCCGAGCGTAGGGAAAAAAATTAAATCGCCTAGGCTTTTGAAGGCATTAAATCTTTTGGCATTAGTTAGTGAGATAAAAGAATTCAAGGGTTCGATAGTTGAGAACATAGACGTCTCCTATCCTGAAAATACTACTTTCAAGATGGATGGGATAAATGTAGTTTTAGGCGAAGGCGATTTCGAGAAGAAGTTGGAATTATTATCGAGAATTTTAGACGACCCAAAGATACAAAGGCAAAACGTCGATTACGTCGATATGAGATTTACGGATGTCGCAATCGGCACCAAACAAGTGAAGAAATGAAACAGGATAAAATCCTAACGGCTCTCAATATAAGCGCAAGCCAAATTACCTGTGCGGTCTGTTCCGTTGACGATAAAGGCGCAATCCGCGTCTTAGGGGCTGCATCTTCTAAAGCTAAGGGAATCGAAAAAGGCGCTATTTCCGATTTAAATGAAGTTGCTTCCTCGATAGCCGAAGCGGTTGATAAGGCGGAATCTACTGCGCACGCAAAGGTCGTTTCATTAATTGCGAATTGTGACGGGCCAAATATACGGACTTATAATACAAAAGGAACTGTAACTATCGCCGATAAAGAAAATGAGATTACCAAACGGGATATCGAGCGAGTAATTAAAGGCGCAAGGACGATTGCACTTCCGTTCGACAGAGAGATTGTTCATTCCATCGTTCGCGGTTTCATATTAGATGGACAGGAAGGTATAAAGGACCCAACTGGGATGTATGGGATGAGGCTTGAAGTTGATATGCAGATCGTCGCCGGACTTATAACCAATATCCAGAATATCACCAGGGCGATAAACACGGCTGGCTTCGAAAGAGAGGATATTGTTCTGTCAGGCATCGCAGCGGGAAAAGCGACCCTTGAGGACCTCGAGAAGGATTTGGGAGTTGTTTTAATTTATATTTCCTATCCGACGACGCATATCGTAGTATATAACGCAGGCGAGATAAAAAATATTGAGGTGTTGCCGACAGGCAGCGGCGATTTTGTCGATTCGATTTCGGCTAATTGTAGGATACCCCATGAATACGCCGAGGATATAATCAAACGAAATGCCAGTTTAGATAGGGCCGCTATAACGGATGATGAAAAAATCATCTTACGAATCGGTGGGATTAAGCGTACGATATCGAAGGCCTCAATATTTAATGCAATTGAACCAAAAGCGAAAGGCCTTATTTCCGATGTTGCTGAGAAGTTAAAAAATCTGCCTTATGCAAAAGAGGCTGCATCCGGTTGCGTAGTAGCAGGTGAACTATCTAGTTTAGGCGGTTTTTTGGAGATGATGGAATTATCTTTGAATATGCCGGTTAGGATGGCTTTAGCGAAAGGATTTTTAGGCGAAAGTACGGTTATAAATAATTCTGACTATATCGCTTGCTTAGGGCTTGTGAAGTATCGGCTTGAAGAAAGGTTGAGAAGAAAAGTTAGGCGGAATATCTTTGGGAATAGCCCTATCGGAAAATTATTGAGAAGAGCCCAGGATATATTTAGCGACTATTTTTAATCCCCTGCCAGAGGCGGATTTTTGAACCTTAATGATTTATGAAAATTTAATGCACGTAAGGCGAAGGATTGAGGATGCAGCCAAGCGCGTTGGCAGAAGCGGCGATGAAATAGTTTTAGTTTGCGTTACAAAAGAAGTTGGAATACCACAGATTGAGCAGGCGATTAAAGCAGGCGTTACGGATATAGGAGAAAATTATATTCAGGATGCGGTTAAAAAATTCGTTGCGATCGGAAAAAAGGTCAAATGGCATTTTATAGGTCACCTTCAAACAAATAAAGTAAAAGATGCAGTTTACATTTTCGATTTGATACATTCGGTTGATTCGTTGAAATTGGCACAAAAGATTTCAAAACAGGCAAGTAAGTTAAGGATTGTAAAAGATATATTAATAGAGGTTAAGACCTCTGCGGAGGCGACGAAGTACGGGGTTTTGCCGGAAGGCGTGTCGAATTTAATCGAAGAAATATCCACCTTGCCTAATTTGAGGGTTATGGGATTGATGACGATGGCGCCGGTAGTTGATGCACCAGAAAAGGCAAGGCCGTATTTTAGAAGAACGAGAGAATTGTCGCAGGCGATTGCGGCAAGGAAGGTAGAAAATGTTAGAATGCAATGGCTCTCTATGGGGATGACGCAGGATTTTGAGGTGGCGATCGAAGTAGGTGCGAATATGGTGAGGATAGGCCGTGCGATATTTGAAGGATAAGACTATCGGCGTAATCGGATTAGGCAATATGGGCTGCGCTCTATTAAAGGGCTTAATAAAAAGTGGCGCAGTCAAGAGGAATCGGTTGTTTGGATACGATGTTGACTTAAAGAAATGTCAGAATATCAAGCGGCGATTCCGCATATCGATAGCGCAATCCATTGAAGGACTTAGCGAACGCTCCGATGCGATAATTATGGCAGTTAAGCCAAAGGATATGGATTTAGTTTTAAGCGATATATCTCTTTTTGGAAAAAAGAAACTACTTATTTCTATCGCAGCCGGTGTAAGGACTCGGCGCATCGAAAAAAAGTTAGGGAAACGTCCACGCGTTGTAAGGGCCATGCCTAATACACCCGCTTTGGTCGGCGAAGGTATATCCGCTATTTGTAAGGGCAGGTACGCCACAAAGGGCGATTTGAAAATTGCGAAGGCGATATTTTTTAGCGCTGGGGATTGTGTGGAATTGGGCGAAAAATATTTCGATTTAGTAACCGCTATTTCCGGTAGCGGTCCGGCGTATTTCTTTTATTTGATAGAGGCCTTGGTAGATGCAGGCATAGATTTAGGATTGAAAAAGGAAATTTTAAAGAAGTTGGTTTCAAAGACAGCTTTGGGTAGTGCTCGACTGCTCATTGAATCTGAAGAAGACGCAGGAGTGCTTCGCCAACGCGTAACATCAAAGGGCGGCACAACCGAAGCTGCGATAAGGGTATTTGAAAAGTCGGGTACGAGGAAGATCATCGCTTGTGCAGTGCGCGCAGCGATAAGACGTTCCAAGGAATTGTCGAGGAGCTAAAGACTAATGTTTGTTTTGGGAAATTTTTTTATTGGGCTTGCTCGAGCCTTAGAGATAGCAATTCCAATATTATATTGGCTTATTCTTGTACGCGCGTTAATCAGTTGGGTAAATCCAGACCCCTTTAATCCAATAGTACAATTTTTAAATAGGGCGACGGATCCCATTTTGGCACCGATAAGAAGGTTTATGCCTACTCTTGGACCATTTGACATTTCACCTGTAATAGCGATTTTAATTTTGATTTTCTTGCAGAAATTTTTAGTCTTAACTTTAATTGATTTTGGCACGAGATTAAAATTTTAAGGAGGATTGAAAAAGATGGAAGATTTAAGAAGGAAATTAAACGAGACGGTTGAATTTATCAAGTCGGAGTTTAGGGTCTCGCCGCAGATTGCGATTATTTTAGGGACGGGCCTGGGAAAATTGGCCGAGAGGATTAGCGGAAGAAAAAGCATCGAATATTCCAAGATACCCCATTTTCCAGTATCGACTGCAATCGGTCATAAAGGGGAATTGGTATTCGGCAAAATAGGAAACAAAAAAGTGGTGGCATTAGAGGGCAGATTTCATTATTATGAGGGCTATTCCTTACAAGAAGTAACTTATCCGGTAAGGGTCGTCAAAGCGTTGGGCGCAAAGATTTTGATTGTGTCAAACGCGGCTGGCGGGATGAACCCGTTGTTTAAAGCAGGGGATTTGATGGCGATAGTTGACCACATAAATCTGATGGGCATAAACCCGTTGATAGGGCCAAATGATGAGAGTCTGGGCCCTAGATTTCCGGATATGTGTGACCCGTATGATTTGAAGTTGATAAAACTGGCCGAAAAGGTCGCCCTTGAGGAGAAGATAAAATTACATAAGGGAGTTTACATCGGCGTAACCGGCCCTAATCTAGAGACGAGGGCGGAGTATAGATTTTTCCACGCAATTGGAGCGGATGCGGTCGGGATGTCAACCGTTCCAGAAGTGGTCGTCGCAAGACACGCAGGTCTTCGTATATTTGGCATAAGTTGCATTACCGATGTATGTATTCCTGATACATTGAAGCCCTCAAATATAGAAGAGATCATCAAAATCGCCAATGAGGCAGAACCGCGCCTTACAAAACTCATTTATAAGTTAATCGAAAGAATATGAATTATAAGGATACGTTAAATTTACCTAAGACGGATTTTCCGATGAAAGCACAGCTTCCTAAAAGGGAGCCCGAGATTTTAAAATTTTGGGATAAGATAGAGCTATATTGCCTTATTCGGAAGAAATTTTCCGGAAGGCCGAAATATATATTGCACGATGGCCCGCCATATGCGAACGGCGATATCCATATCGGCCACTCACTAAATAAGACGTTGAAGGATATCATCGTCAAATATAAGACGATGCGCGGATACGATGCGCCTTATGTACCGGGTTGGGATTGCCACGGCCTTCCTGTTGAACATCAGTTGTTCAAAGAATTAGGCATTTCAAAATCAGAGGTAGGACAACTCGAATTTAGGAAGAAAGCGGCAGATTATGCGTTGAAATATGTTGAGGTGCAGAAAGAACAATTCAAGCGGCTTGGCGTATTCGGCGATTGGGAGAATCCTTACCTTACATTAAAACCGGAGTACGTTGCCGAGATTGTGCGCGCATTCGCGAAGTTGGTTGAGGATGGATATATTTATAAAGGAGTAAAACCGGTTAATTGGTGCATTAAATGCGAAACCGCACTTGCAGAAGCAGAGGTTGGATACGAAGACCACACTTCGCCGTCGATATATGCGAAGTTTAAGATTAAAGACCCAAAGGTCGAGGATGATAAGCATTATTTAATTATTTGGACGACAACTCCATGGACGTTGGTTTCAAACGTGGCTGTTGCGGTTCATCCAGAATATTTTTATGTTGAGATAAAGGTAGGAGACGAAAATTTCTTTGTGGCGGAGGATTTGCTCAACGCAGTTATAGAGAAATTGAATTTTAAAAATTATAAAAAGATAGGGGCGCTTAAAGGCAAGGATTTAGAGGGATTAAAATATATTCATCCATTTAGCGGGCGAGAGGGAAAAGTTGTTTTGGCCAATTATGTTTCTAACGAGGAAGGGACGGGGTGCGTTCACACCGCGCCAGGACATGGTCAAGAAGATTATTTGACAGGGCAAAAATATGGATTGCCGACGATTATGCCCGTTGATGAAAAAGGAAAGTTCGATAAAACAGCCGGCGAATTTTCAGAGTTAAATGTTTTTAAAGCCAACGCTGCAATTATAGAGAGATTAAAGAAAGACGGTAACCTTTTATATGCTGGAGAAATCACGCACTCATATCCTCATTGCTGGAGATGTAAGGAGCCGGTTATATTCAGGGCGACGGTCCAGTGGTTTATGAACGTCGATAACAAGGAGTTAAGAAAAAATACACTTAAGGTAGTAAAGGGCGTGAAATGGATTCCGCAAATTGGAGAGAAGAGGATATCGGCTATGATTACTAACAGGCCCGATTGGTGCCTTTCTCGTCAGAGGTATTGGGGCGTTCCTATCCCTGCTTTCTATTGCGAGGATTGTAAAAAGCCGATTCTGGATTCGAGATTGATAAATAATGTAGCAGATTTAATGGAAAAAGATGGTTCGAATATTTGGTTTATTAAGACTGCGGAGGAATTATTGCCACCTAATTTTACTTGTTCATGCGGTGGAAATAAATTTAAGAAAGAGGAAGATATAATAGATGTCTGGTTTGATTCGGGGGTAAGTCATCAGGCGGTGCTTAAAAAAAGAAATGAACTTCGATTTCCCGCTGATTTATATCTCGAGGGAAGCGACCAGCACCGCGGTTGGTTTCAGAGCGCCATCTTAACTTCTATGCCAATCGATAATAAAGCGCCGTTTAAAGGTGTCTTGACCCATGGCTTTGTCGTTGATGGAGAAGGAAGGAAGATGTCGAAATCGTTAGGAAACGTCATCTCGCCACAAGATATAATTGCTTCTTACGGAGCCGACGTTTTGAGGATGTGGGCTGCATCTTGCGACTACTACGAAGATATCAGAATCTCTAAGGAGATACTCGAACGGACATCCGAAGCATATAGAAAGATTAGAAATACCTGTCGATTCATAGTCGGTAATTTATACGACTTCAATCCCAGAGATAATAGGATTGCATATAGCGAACTTTTAGAGATCGACAAGTGGGCTGCATCAAAGGCGAACTCACTATTAGAGGAGATAACAAAAGCATATGACGATTTTGAATTTCACAAGGTCTTTCGTTTAATCTATAATTTCTGCACAATTGAATTATCGAGTTTTTATCTTGACGTTTTGAAAGATAGGTTGTATACTTATGCGCCGAACTCAAAAGAGCGCAGGTCTTGTCAGACAACGATTTATGATGTAATCTTTATACTAGTGAAATCGTTAGCTCCTATTGCTCCTTTTACCGCTGATGAGATTTGGTCGAAGCTACCATTGGTTGACGCAGATAAGAGCGTGCATACTTCGTTGTGGCCGGAGATTCGCGAAGGATATATTGATAAAGATATAGAGGAAAGGTGGGATAAGATACTTAACCTACGTCCTTATGTGATGAAGGCGCTTGAGGGAAAGAGGATGAGTAATTTAATCGGTGATTCTATGGAGGCCTCGGTTACTTTATACATAAAAGATGCTAATAAATATGATTTTTTGCGTGGCTATACAAATGAATTGGCAAGCGTATTCATTGTCTCGGATTTCAAATTAGAGAACGTCAAGGAAATTCCAAAGGATAAAAAGGGACTTTTAGAGGTCGAGGATGTAGGCGTTTATGTAGATAAAGCAGCTGGTCAGAAATGCGAACGTTGTTGGAATTATTCTTTAAGCGTTGGAAAAGACGCATCTCATCCAAAATTGTGTTCGCGGTGCGTAGGGGTGTTAAGTAGAAGATGAAGGGAGAACGCTAGATATGAAGATGACAAAAAAAGAACTGGAGAAATTTAAGAAGATATTGCTCAAAAAGAAGGAAAATATTTTAAGCGAGATACAACACGTTGAAAAGGATATGCTCAGCAAATCGCAGCGAGATGCTGCTGGCGATTTATCCGCATATACTTTTCACATGGCAGACGTAGCGACCGACAACTTTGATAGGGAGTTTTCTTTAGGCATAGCGACGAACGTTCAACAGAAGATACTTTACGCAATAGATGAAGCGCTCAAACACATAGATGATAAAACATATGGCAATTGTGTAAGTTGCGAAAAGCCGATTGCAAAAAACAGACTTTTAGCCGTTCCATATGCAAGCCTTTGCGTAGAATGCCAATCAAAGGAGGAGCCTAAAAAGAAGATAATTTAATGTGTCCTTTCCTAATCGCTATTTTCGTAGTTATCCTTGACCAAATTACGAAAGCGATAGTCATAACCTGCCTGAAGTACGGTGAGTCCTACTTAATAATCAATAAAATATTTTATCTGACATTGGTTAAGAATACTGGCGCGGCCTTCGGATTATTTAAAAATCAGGCCGCCTTTTTTATTTTAGTCTCAGGTTTAGCAATCACATTTATCATATATTTTTTAAGCAAAAAGAAGGTGAATTCATATCTACCGTTGGCACTAATCTTAGGGGGAGCGATAGGAAATTCAATCGATAGGTTACGGTTCGGCTACGTCGTCGATTTTTTGGATTTTAAAGTTTGGCCGGTATTTAACGTAGCAGATTCGTGCATATCTATCGGTACGTTTTTGTTGTTTCTATTGATTATCAAAAGGTAAGAAGATATAGATGTATCCCGTCCTGTTCAAGTTTGGTCCGATACACATATATTCCTATGGATTGATGCTTGCGTTCGCTTTTTTGCTCGCTATATTTTTGGCGAGACGACGCGCGTTCTCTATCGGAATGGATGGCGGCGCTATACTTGACTTAGGGATTTACCTTATCATCGCAGGGATTTTGGGCGCTCGCCTCTTATACGTTTTCCTGAATTTAGAGTATTATAAAGACGATTCTCTTCAAGTCCTGATGATTTGGAGGGGAGGGTTAGCTTGGTATGGCGGCCTTATCTTAGCGATTTTAGTTGCCATATGGTTTTTGCGTGCAAAGAAACTTCCCCTTTTAAAGGCAGGCGATTTAATAATCCCATATGTCGCTCTAGGTCAGGCAATAGGTCGAATCGGATGTTTTTTAAACGGTTGTTGTTATGGCAAACCTACGACGCTTGCCATAGGAGTAAGATTTGGCCCAGCAGAGGTTCCGGTTCATCCGACACAACTTTATGAATCGGTGGCGATGTTTTTGGTCTATTTAATTTTAAGAGGGCGAAAACCCGGCGATGGGAAGACGTTCTTTTTATATTTGATATTCTATTCGACCCTTAGATTCTTCAATGAGTTTTTAAGGGGAGACAATCCGATAGTGTTAATGGGGCTTACCGTTTATCAAATTATTTCGGTAATAGTTTTAGCGACGACGATTATATTATGGAAAAATTTACCTTCGAGGTAAGCGAGCGCGAGCCTTCAATTCGCCTCGACCAGTATTTGGTTTCCGTTTTTCCTAAACCGATCTCCCGCTCCCACATTAAAAGATTGATAGATAACGGAAATATTTTGGTTAATGGCGTAAGGGTTAAAGTGCATCATAGGGTTAAACCCGGCGAGAAGATAGAAGTTGCCTTAGAAGAACTACCGCTTTCAGGCTTAGAGCCAGAGGATATCCCGCTTAATATAATTTACGAAGACGATGACATAATAGTAGTTAATAAACCACCGGGGATTGCTTCCCATCCAGGGCCAGGGATTACTTCTGGGACTTTAGTGAATGCGCTGCTTCACCATTGTAAAACTCTTTCCGCAGTAGATGAGGCTCGGCCTGGAATTGTCCATAGGTTGGATAAGGATACATCGGGGATTATGGTTATTGCGAAGAATAATTTCAGCCATGCGGAACTTGCAAAACAGTTTAAGGAGCGGACTATAAAAAAGAGATACATCGCATTAGTGAAGGGCGTTGTGGAATTAGATGAGGGAGTTGTCGATTTGCCGATAGGAAGGCACCCCCGCCTTAGACAAAAGATGGCCGTGCGTTATGATTCGCCGAAAAAGGCGGTTACCGAATATAAGGTTCTTAAGCGATTCAAGGATTTTACGATGGTTGAATTGAATTTAAAGACGGGCAGGACCCATCAAATCAGAGTCCATATGGCGTATTTAGGCCATCCCATCTTAGGTGATGAGAAATACGGGGCGAAAGGTAAATTTAATAGGCAGGCGTTACACTCTTACGCTTTAAGTTTTCGCCATCCGCGAACGGGCGCGAATCTAGAATTCGTGGCCGAATTACCGAATGACATAAAAAGGTTAATCGGCTAAACCCCTACACCAATGATATTGGTGTAGGGGTAAAATTTTTCTTGCATTTTTACATTGTTTTCTATATACTAAATTAAAGTGAATTTAAGAAGCGGATCAAAATTCATTAAAGGAAGAGAACACTACAAAGGAGGGGTTAAATGAAATCGCGGCTACCTGTTATATTATTGTCATTATTATGTATTGTATTTTTATTAGTCGCAATCCAGCAATTCCTCGGAAGACAGCAAGCAAACAAAGCTCGTCTCTCTTCAGAGAAATCGCTACAGGAAGCTATTCAGGTCAAAGAAGCGCTTCAGAATGAATTGGAAGAACAGAAGAGAATACGAGCTGACCTAGAGTCTCAATTAGCAAGCACTGAAGGACAATTTACAAGTTTGCAAAGCCAAGCCGAAGAATTGGCCGCCACACTCGCCGATGAGAAAAAGGCGAAAGAGGAAGCATTATCTAAATTCGATGAAATATCGCACGCAGCCGAAACCTTAAGGACTAGTTTGGAAAGTGAAAGGAAAGAGAAGCTTGCCCTTCAGGAGCAATTTGATAAGATAAAGAAAGAACATACGTCCCTTCAAGATCAGTTAAAGACCATCAAAACGCAGAACGAATCCCTCGCAAAACAGATTCAGGAATTACAGTCGAAAAAAGAAGTTGAATTAGATAAGATAGTGGTGAAGCCCGGCAGCGGCCAAGAAGGAAAAGTACTGGTCGTCAATAAAGATTTCAATTTCATAGTAATAGGAGCAGGAAACAATAAAGGGATAACCCCGGGCATAGTCTTCGGCGTTTATAGAGATGGGAATTTAATAGGAAAGGCGCAAGTCGAAAAGGTTTATGAGACGATGTCCGCGGCGAATATCTTGCCGGATAGCGGAGAAATTAAAGAGGGCGATTTAGCGAAAGCCTTGTAATTTGGAATTCAAAATTTTACCTGCCAAGAGATTATTCGGCTCAGTTATCTTACCTGGCGATAAATCCATTTCCCACAGAGCGATAATGCTAGGTTCCATCGCCAATGGAACTAGCAGGATTAGAAACTTTTTGCATTCTGCCGATACAGATATTACAATCGCTGCGTTTCGGGCGTTGGGGATAAATATACAAGAGGCCCGAGGAGAGATATCCGTCAGCGGCAAAGGTCGTTTGGGTTTAAGTAAGCCAACGACTTACCTATATATGGGAGATTCTGGCACCTCGATGCGCATCTTAATGGGCATATTGGCAGGGCAACCTTTCCAAGCGACTTTAACCGCAGACAATTCGCTATCCAAAAGGCCGATGGGGCGTGTGGTTGAACCCTTGCGCGCTATGGGCGCAAAAATAGCAGGGAAAGACGACGCCAATTACGCCCCAATTACAATTTACGGCGGAAAATTAAAGGCGATAGATTATGTTTCCAAAATAGCAAGCGCTCAAGTAAAGTCCGCTGTTCTTTTGGCAGGACTTTACGCCGATGGAATCTCATCGATTACAGAACCATCGAAATCAAGGGATCACACCGAGAGGATGTTAAGGGCATACGGAGCACAGGTTTCAATCGAAGGGCTTAAGGTTTCTATAAGAGGCGGTGTCGAACTTAAGCCACAGGATATAGAGATTTCAGGTGATATTTCCAGCGCCGCATTTTTTATCGTTGGCGCAACGATTGCAAAGGGCTCATCCATAGTTTTAAGGTCTGGGATAAATCCGACGAGGTCCGGCATCATAGATATTTTAAAAATTATGGGGGCGAAGATAAAGATTAAGAATATAAAGGAAGTTGCTTCGGAACCTGTAGGTGATATACACGTTGAAAGTAGCGATTTGCACGGCATTTCAATAGAAGGCGATTTAATTCCGCACGCGATAGATGAATTGCCGGTCGCAATGGTTGCAGCGGCGTGTGCCCACGGAACGACTATAATAAGAGGTGCGCATGAGTTAAGGTATAAGGAGACCGACAGGATAAACTCTATGGCGACCAATCTTAAAGCGATGGGCGCAAGTTTTTCGGTTAAAGGCGATGAAATTACAATTGTCGGCTCAAAAAATTTGAAAGGTATAAAAGCGAAGAGCTTCGGCGATCACAGGACCGCAATGTCTATGGCAATCGCCGGCTTAGCTGCAGAGGGCGAAACCACCATCGACAACATGGATTGTGTCATAAAATCCTATCCAGATTTCATTAAGCATTTACACTCGCTTTTAGTATAAATTACTTCGGCTTGTGTTCCTTAGGAACCGCTCGAAAAGTCCCAGCGTGACTTTTCTCGCTCCGCTTTAGTCCTCGCTCTTCCGCTGGAATAAGATAGCGGGCGGAAACCCTGCCCGCTCGTACTAAAGAGGTTCCTTGCGGACACAAGCCTATGCAAAATATATAATTTCAAAGTAGACAATTTAATTCTGGATGTTCCGATATCGCATCCGCACGTAGAAGATTCAAGCGGGCATGGTTGCCCAGAATATAACCTTAAGGCAGAGCGAGAAGGTTCTCCGAGCGAGATTTGACTCGCAGGGATAAATCGAGCGGTGCGGGAGATATCGGAACGGTAAGAATTATTATTTACCGTTGACTTTTAGGCGGGGTTTTGTTATGCTTTTACTTTATCCGGAGGAATGATTATGAAGAAGCGATTCGATATCTTAAGGAAGGGCCTTAATTATATTTCTGGTATGTTTTCCAATGATATGGGCATCGATTTGGGGACCGCAAGCACGCTTGTGTACGTCAAAGGCGAGGGCATTGTCCTTTGCGAGCCATCGGTAGTTGCAATCCAAAAAGGGACAAACAATGTCCTGGCCGTCGGCGAAGAAGCAAAGCGAATGCTCGGCCGAACCCCTGGCTCTATCGTCGCAATCAGACCGATGAAGGACGGCGTAATCGCCGATTTTGAAATAACTGAATCGATGCTTCGTTATTTCATTAAGAAGGTTCATAATAGAAAGGTTTTAGTTAGACCCCGAATGGTGATTGCGATTCCGTCGGGAATTACCGAAGTTGAAAAGCGAGCGGTTAAAGATTCAGCAGAGCGTGCGGGTGCTCGAGAAGTCTATCTGGTTGAAGAGCCGATAGCCGCCGCTATTGGGGTAGGGCTGCCGATTCAAGAGCCGGCAGGTAATATGATAATTGATATAGGCGGTGGTACTACGGAAATGGCGGTGATTTCATTGGCGGATATAGTATTTTCCAAATCCATACGCATCGGCGGAGATGAGATGGACGACGCGATAATTCAACACCTGAAGAAGACATATAACTTGATGATCGGAGAACGCACCGCAGAGGAGATAAAGATAAAGATCGGCTCAGCTTATCCGTTGGAAGAGGAGTTGACGACGGAAGTACGCGGACGAGATCTGGTTGCCGGTTTACCCAAGACAGTTACTATATCTTCAGAGGAAGTCAGAGAAGCGCTCGCTGAGCCAATCGCTGCAATAGTTGAAGCGGTGAGGATTACCCTTGAGCGAACGCCCCCAGAATTATCAGCTGATTTGATAGAACGCGGACTAGTATTAGCTGGCGGCGGCGCATTGTTAAGAGGGATTGACAAACTCCTTTCAGAACAGACCGGCCTTCCGGTTCATATCGCTGACGACCCGATAACCGCTGTGGCATTGGGCACAGGGAAGGTCTTAAGCGAGATAAGATACCTAAAGAAAGTAACGGTAACAACCGCTGCAAAGATCCCTGAATCTCAATATTCGATGTGAAAAGAATTCAAAGCAAGCCATTATTCCTTGTCGTTGCGATCTCCCTAATCATAATTTTTTTTATCGCGTTTCAAGCCGCATCGAATAGAGTAACTTTAGGGCTATATACCTTAATTAAAATTCCCACCAAAATAATTTCAGCCATTTTTAAAACCGGCTACGAACTTCTACACTTCAAGAGCATCGCTGGCGAGAACTTACGACTAAAGCGCGAAGTAACAGACCTAAAATCTAAACTCGCCACTTTAAACGAAGCATTAGCAGAGAATAAAAGGCTAAAAGAGATCCTCGCTATAAAGGATAAATTGCCCAGCCGTTCAATAGTTTGTAGGGTGATAGGCAGGCATTCCTCCAATTGGACCGAAGGTTTAATCATCGATAAAGGTTCGAACGATGGATTGCGCACAGATACGGCGGTATTTGCCAACGGTGCGCTCATCGGAAAAATCACAGCGGTAGGAATATCAAGCACAAGAGTTTCATTGATTACCGATCCTGAGATAAGAG
This sequence comes from Candidatus Omnitrophota bacterium, assembly GCA_043821025.1. Taxonomy (GTDB): domain Bacteria; phylum Omnitrophota; class Gorgyraeia; order Pluralincolimonadales; family CAZUZR01; genus JBDRDF01. The sequence continues at coordinate 34,258 of JBDRDF010000006.1, read as the reverse complement.
TTGCCGCAATTTCACAGAGGACTAGGGCAAGCGGTTTAATCTATGGAATTGCTAGAGGCCGCTCAATTATGAAATTCATCCCTAAAGATGCAGATGTGAAGGCCAACGATTTAGTTGTATCATCTGGCTTAAGCGGGATTTATCCGAAGGGCTTTTTAATCGGTACGGTTTTGGATGTGAAGATGGAGCCGAACGGGCTATATCAATTCGCGTTGATTGAACCAGCAGCAAATCCGATGGCAATAGAGGAGGTAATGGTAATAGAATGAGCTGGCTTTCTATTTTTATAACGCTCATTTTCATTTCCGTTTTTGAAGCCGCAAGTTGCAATTACATTAAATTATGCGGTGTAAGTCCCGAGTTTTTATTACTTGGGATTTTATATTTCGGACTTAATACGACGAAAGAGACTGGAGCGCTTTGTGGTTTAATAGGCGGAATTTTAAAAATGGCGCTTTCTGGAACCCATTCTCTAATCTTAATAATTTATATTTCGATAGGTTTCTTTGCGGGCCTTTTCAAAGAAGCGGTATATAAGGAATTGCCATTAGCGCAAGCGATTTTATCATTTATAACTGTTACGTATCAGGCCTTACTTTATAACCTTTTAATCTCCACTTTGGGCTTGCCGTATCATAAAGCGCTATTTTTCATCTCCCTCCCATCGGTGATATACACCTCAGCTTTAGCGCCGTTAGTATTCATCCTGCTAGAATTCTTATTACCGCCAAGGCAGATAGAATATAAAGAGATAATATTTAAGAAGCGGGTTTTTGAAGGGGGCCGCCCCGAATAAGAGTAAGTCATGAGAGGCAGAATTTATTTAACGGTAATTTCTATTTGTTTTTTTATCCTTTTCTTCGGCATATTTTATTTGCAGATAATAAGATGGCCATTGTATCAGGTGTTATCCCAAAAGAACCATATAAGGTTGGTTCCATTGGATGGCTTGCGCGGGACGATTTATGATAGGAATGGTATTCCCATAGTGGATAATCGGCTTTCATTCGACGTGATCGTTTTTCCGCAGGAGATAAAAGATGAAGATAAAACATTCGCTCGCATAGCCAAAGTCATTGGCACCCCGAAGGAAAATATAGAAGCGATTGTGAGGCAAGAATATCAAGCGCCATTTGCTCCGATTACGATAGCCAGAGATATAGATAAAGAGACGGCATTCGTTTTGGAAGAGATGAAGCAAGATATACCCGGAGTTTTAGTTCGGCCTAAGGCTTTGAGATGGTACATATATAATGAAAGGGCATCTCATATCACAGGATATCTAAGCCTGATTAATAAGGAAGAATTAGAGCGCCTTAGAGATTATGGTTATTCGGTCAGGGATTTGGTCGGGCGCTCCGGAGTTGAGCGTATATACGATAGGTATTTAAAAGGAGAGGGCGGCGGAATGCAGCTTGAAGTCGATGCGATCGGCAGACTTGTAAAAACACTTGGCACTAAAACCCCGAAAAAAGGCAAGGATATTACATTGACCATAGATGCTAAGTTGCAGTCCTACGTTTCTGAATGTTTGGCTGGTAGAAAGGGAGCGATAGTTGTGATGAATCCAAATAACGGAGAGATTTTGGCGATGTCTTCGTCCCCGCCATATGATCCGAATATTTTTATAGAGCCAAATAAGAACGAAGCAGCAATGGGCCTTTTGAGGTCGGGCGCACATCCGATGATCAATCGGGCGATAAATGGACAGTATCCACCGGGCTCAACATTTAAAATAATAATCGCCCTGGCAGGGCTCGAAACTAAAAAGATAAACGAAAATACTACATTTAATTGCGGTGGGAAATTTTGGGTGGGAAATATCGAATTTGACTGTTGGAGAGGGGAAGGGCATGGGCCACAGAATTTGCGGGAAGGGCTTATACATTCCTGTAACATTTACTTTTATAATTTAGGTCGCAAGTTAGGTCCGGATATTTTAGCCGAATATGCACATAAACTTGGATTAGGCAGGCCAAGCGGAATTGATTTAGCTGGAGAGGGCAAGGGCTTCGTTCCCACAGTTTGGTGGAAAAAGACAGCCAAGGGCGAAAATTGGTATGAGGGGGAGACCGTTAATTATTCGATCGGACAAGGTTATCTTTCTGTCACGCCCTTACAGATGACTGAAGTGATTTCAATTTTTGCGACGGAAGGAAATATTCCTCGCCCGCACCTTATTAAAAAATTAGGTGACTTAGAGATTATTGCGCCCAAGCCAAGGACGATAAATATTTCAAAAGATGCTTTCAATATAATAAAGCAGGCTTTAAGGCAAGTCGTAGATTCGGATACGGGTACTGGACAAAGGGCGAGAGTCGAGGGCCTTAAGTTCGCGGCTAAAACTGGAACGGCTCAAAATCCCCAGGGCGAAGCCCACGCCTGGTTTATAGGTTATGCGCCTGCTGATAATCCAAAGATCGCTTTCGTTATTTTAGTTGAACACGGCGGGAAGGGAGGGCTTGTCGCAGCAGAGTTAGCAAAGCAAATTTTGGAGTTCGTTAGAAACAACACGGATATTTTGAAAGACGGTTAAAATGAAATCGTATCTGAAATTGAAAGGTGAATTCGATTACGGTCTTATATTAATTGTGCTCATCATTCTAATAATGGGGTTCTTCTTCCTCTACAGCGCATCATATCAGAAGTATATCCTCGCCCATATAAATCTTCCATTAAGACAATTGCAGTGGACCGTATTAGGTGCAGTGCTCGCCATTATATTCTTTAAGATCGGTTATCAGAGGTTAATCGATTTCGGATATCATCTTTTTATTTTAAATATATTGCTTTTGGTTTTAGTACTGATAATCGGCGATGTAAGATATGGGGCGAGAAGATGGCTCGAATTTGGCTCGTTCGCTTTTCAGCCGTCAGAGTTCGCTAAGATTACGTTTGTATTGGCGCTTGCCAAATACTTAGGCGACGTTAAAGGTAATATAGTTAAACCAAGGGCGCTTGTCATTCCTTTGATTATGGCAGCGGTTCCTATATCGTTGATATTTAAGGAGCCCGATTTAGGGACGGCTTTGATATTTATTCCAATTTTGTTCGTGATGCTTTTAATCGGCGGTGCGAGGATTAAACATATTTTACAGCTGTTAGCAATGGGGCTTGTTTGTGTTCCTTTTATTTGGCTATTCCTTAAAGATTATCAAAAGGCGAGGCTTTTAGTCTTTTTAAATCCAAATTTAGACCCATTAGGTGCGGGCTATACTATCATCCAATCAAAGATAGCAATAGGTTCTGGCGGTTTATTCGGAAAGGGTTGGTTGAGCGGAACTCAAAATCAATTGAATTTCTTGCCTGAGCGCCATACCGATTTCATCTTCTCCGTCGTGGGCGAGGAATGGGGATTCATCGGATGTGCTTTTCTTTTAGGGCTATATTATAAATTTTTAAATAGAGGGATACTCATCGCAGATACGACAAGCGATATTTACGGTAAATCCCTAGCTTATGGGATAGTGACTATATTTGCAGTGCATATAATAGTAAATATCGGGATGGTATGCGGGCTTATGCCGGTGGTTGGACTTCCGCTGCCTTTCCTAACTTACGGTGGTTCTTTTCTGATATCATCTTTAGTTTCCGTTGGAATTTTAGAAAATATAAAATTCAAGCGAAAGGTATTTTAATGTTAACAGAAGATATTTTGCTAAAAGTTACCAGGCCCGCAAGATATATTGGCGGAGAATTAAATAGCGTTATAAAAAATGAGAAAGCCATTGAGTGCAAAGTGGCGCTCTGTTTTCCGGATGTCTATGATATTGGAATGAGCCATTTAGGCTTAAAGATTTTGTACTCTATCTTGAACGAAAGGGAAGATGTAGCGTGCGAGCGGGCCTTTGCGCCTTGGCATGATATGGAAAATATAATGAGAGAGAAACAAATTCCTTTATTTACGTTGGAGACAAAGAGGCCGCTTAAAGAATTCGATATAGTCGGTTTCTCGCTCCAATACGAATTGGGTTACACGAATGTATTAAATATGCTTGACCTTGCGGGCATCCCTGTTTTTTCGAACCAACGTAATGAGTCGCATCCCTTAATTATCGGCGGAGGCCCATGCGCATTCAATCCTGAACCGATGGCAGATTTTTTTGATTGTTTTGTAATCGGCGATGCGGAGGAGGCTATTTTAGAAATAGTCGATATTTTTATAGAAAACAGGAAAGATGGCAGGGGCAAAAATGAACTATTACAGCGGCTTGCTAATTTAGGGGGAATTTATGTCCCAGCCTTTCCTTCGAAAGTTAAAAAGCGAACGGTTTTAAATTTAGATGAAGCGCCTTATCCGGTTAGGCCTGTCGTCCCATACATTGAAATAGTTCACGACAGGATGCAGTTGGAGGTTATGCGTGGTTGCCGAAGGAGATGTAGATTTTGTCAGGCAGGAGTAATTTATGGACCTAATAGGGAACGTTCTGTAGAAAAACTTATATCCCTTACAAAAGTACTTTATGGGAATACGGGGTACGATGAGGTCTCGTTGATTTCACTTTCATCCGGCGACCATTCGCGAATTATGGAGATCGTTTCTTCGTTAAAGGATATTTTCAAAGATAAAGGCATTAGTATCTCGTTGCCCTCGCTTAGGGCGGAGGATTCAATTACAAGGTTTCCGTTAGAAATTACATCTGGCAGGCGCACTACACTTACATTTGCGCCGGAGGTCGGCAGCGAAAAGATGAGGAAGATGATAAACAAGGATATATCCTTGGAGGCATTGAAGGAGTGTGCTTATCAGGCATTTAAGAACGGCTGGCGTAAGATTAAATTATATTTTATGATTGGACTGCCACAGGAGGACTATAACGATTTGGACGCGATAGTGAATTTGGCAAAGGAGATATCCGAGGTTAAAATTAAAATTGACGGAAGAGCCGCAAATATAAATGCTTCCGTATCCGTTTTCGTTCCAAAACCACATACGCAATTTGAGCGCGTTGCGATGCTCTCGATAGAAGAGATTAAAAAAAGACAGAGATATATAAGGGAGAGGTCGTTCAGGTCGAGGATCAACTTTAGTTTTCACGACGCCAAAATGAACTATATCGAAGCAGCCCTTTCGCGCGGAGACAAGAAGTTATGTGCTTGTATTTACAACGCTTGGAAAATGGGTTGCAAATTTGACGGCTGGAGCGATCATTTTAATTACGATAATTGGATGAAGGCGTTTAAAGAATCAGGCGTAGAACCCGATTATTATGCATTGAGAGAACGCGCATTAGAAGAGGCACTGCCATGGGAATTTATTGAGGTGAAATAATTATGTTTGACACATATTTAGGTTAAGTGTATACTTCTTAATAAAAGACGGAAGGGAGATGATTTAGATGGCAGGTTTTTTTAAGAAACTGTCACTCGTTCCTGCTGGACTTCGTTATAAATTAATGGTTGCTTTTGTCCTCATGTCAATAATTCCGCTTCTTATTTGCGTCTATCTCGCCACAAATTATATCTTTCGGAATGCGACTTCAATTTTGGATGTATCTATTTTGGATACATCTATCGTAATTGCCATTACTATCATAATTTCAATGCTCGGCTTTAAAATCGCCAGGGATATCGTGGTGCCCATCGTCGATATCACCATTAAAGCCAAGGTCATCGCAAGAGGTGATTTGTCCCGCGAGATAGAAGTCCGTGGCGAAGATGAAATTGGCGAGTTGGGCGCTACTTTGAATATCTTAAGTCGGCGAATAAGGGAGAATATGGATGAACTTAACTCTTATGGCGAGCGCACGAGAGAGATTAATATGGAGATAAGCAGAAAGGTATTGGTTCTATCAAATTTGCTACAAATCGGCAACCTCATCTCTCAGGGCTCGCCTTTGGACGATATTTTAAATGTGATTGTCGATAAGTTAGCTCAAATCGACGAAGTAAATACTACATTTTTGATGTTGATCGAAGATAAAGATAGTTTAACTATGAACGCCAATCATAACTTAAAAAAAGAGGACTTGAAGACCCTCAAGTTGAGAGTGGGAGCTGGGTTCCTTGGCAATGTAGTTTCGGATGTTAAGGCATTGGTCCTTGATAGGCGTTCAAAACCGACTAAGGATTCCAGCGAATTTCTCGAGATGTTTGAACTTAAAAACTGTGCTTTAACCCCAATTGTCGCTCATGGAAAGATCATCGGTATCTTATGCTTAGGCAACGCTCTACCCGATTATGAATATAGGGAAGACAATATCGAGCTTTTAAAATTATTTTCTAAACAAATTGCGATCGCCGTAGAGAATGAAGCGCTAACGAAGAGAGCGAGGGAGTTAGCTATAAGGGATGAGTTAACAGGCCTCTATAATGAGAGGTTCATCCGCAATCGCCTGGAAGAAGAGATAAGACGAGCTGTGCTTTACCATCGGCCGTGTTCATTCATGATTTTTAATATAGATGATTTTAAGGTATATCACGATATAAATGGTGAGTTAGCAGTGGAGGAAGCTATAGAGAAGATAGGCAAGACCATAGAAGCCAACGTAACAGAGATCGACAGGGTCGGAAGGTTAAGCGGCGATGAATTTGCCGTAGTGCTCCCTGAAAAGAATAAAAGGCAAGCCAACTCCATAGCCGAGGCGTTACGGCAACGTATCGAAGCGCTTGGCATAGTCGGAGGAGAAGGCTATCCGAGGCAGTTTCTTACCGTCAGTGGCGGAGTAAGCGAAAATCCTATAGATGGCGCTATTGCCGAGGACTTAATTAAAAAAGCCAAAGCTTCTTTAAGCGAAGCAAAACTTCGCGGGAAGAATACAGTCGCTTCTTAGATAAGGAGGGAATATGGTACAGATTGAGACACTTTTAAAATTGATGGTACAAAAAATTGCGTCAGATTTACATATCTCTGCGTATACATCGCCGCATTTAAGGATAGATGAAAAGTTAGTTCCGACCGAATACCCCCCTCTTACGCCAGATGATTCAAAGAAGCTTGCCTACAGTATGTTAAAACCACAGCAGATAGAAAGATTTGAGCGAGAGTTTGAGTTAGATATGTCGTTCGGAATAGAAGGACTAGGACGTTTTAGGGTGAACGTATTTTTACAAAGGGGAGTTGTCGGGGCGGCAGTAAGATTACTTCCCGTTCACATTATGACCTTTGAGGAATGCGGTTTGCCGATAGGGGTAGTTAACGATTTATGCAAAAGGCCAAAGGGGTTAGTGTTAGTTACGGGTGCTACCGGAAGCGGAAAGTCAACGACTTTAGCGTCGATGGTCGATAAGATAAATGCGGAGAGGAATTGCCACATCGTAATAATCGAAGATCCGATAGAGTATATGCATAAAAATCAAAAGGCGCTTGTGGAACAACGAGAAGTGGGCGCGGATACCCAATCATTTGCGAATGCGTTAAAGCACGTTTTAAGGCAGGACCCAAATGTAATTTTAATCGGCGAGATGCGCGACCTCGAGACGATCGAAGCAGCGTTAAATATCGCTGAAACCGGGCATTTAGTCCTTTCTACGCTGCATACCTCGGATGCCGTTCAGACTATAAACCGCGTAATCGACGTCTTTCCCGCACATAAGCAACAACAGGTAAGGATTCAGCTTTCTTTCGTTTTGCTCGGCGTATTATCCCAGCAGTTAATCCCGAGAGTAAGTCGTCGTGGGAGGGTTCTCGCCAGCGAGGTTTTAATAGCGAATCCAGCTGTCCGAAGTCTCGTTCGGGAGGCAAAGACGCACCAATTATATTCAGTGATACAGACGTGCCAAAAAGAAGGGATGAGGATGATGAATCAGTCATTATTTGAGTTGTATTCGAATAAATTGATAACCTACGAAGACGCGATATCACGAAGCACCGATCCGGAAGATCTGGAGAGATTATTTAAGAGATAGAGACAAAATGATACCTTCTCGCCGTATAATAACAAAGACGATAGGGCAACTGCTCCTCGAAAAAGGAATAATAAAACAAGCCCAGTTGGACGAAGCATTAAAAATTCAGAAGGAGAAGGGCGGGCTTTTAGGTCAGATTTTAGCAAGCCTAGGTTATGTTACCGAAGAGCAAATAGCGCAAGCAATTACTATACAATACGGCTTTCCGTACCTGCCGCTTTCAAATTATGAGATTGATGAAGGAGCGATTAAATTAATTCCAGAGAATGTCGCAAGGCAGTATTGCCTCATTCCGATCGATAAAATTGGCAATACCGTTACGATCGCGATGGCAGACCCATTAAATATGCAGGCGATCGAAGACATCGAACTTATAACAGGTTCTTCGATTCAGATATTTGTTTCTACAGCAACGGATATTAAAAAAGCGATAGATAAATATTATAAAAAATAGGAGACTTTAAAAAAGCAAAATGCCCGCGGGGCTTAAGGAACAGTTAAGCGAAATATTAATAAAAAAAGGAATTCTTACAGAGGAAAAATTAAATGAGGCGCTTAAGGTTCAGAAAGAGCAGGGCGGCTCGTTAGGGAATATTTTAGTTACGCTTGGCTTTATCGGTCAAAATGAATTGATGGCGATCTTAAGCCAGAAGTTAGGAATCCCACCCATCTCGCTTTCCAAATATAAGATTGACCCAGAGATTACAAAGATAATTCCAAGCAAAATTGCTGTACATTATCAAATTATGCCTATCTCTAAAATCGGGAATATATTATCTGTGGCCATGGCGGACCCGTTAAACGTCTTCGCCATGGATGATATAAAAAAGATTACGGGCTTAGAAGTCGCTCCGATAATAACGAGCCAGGAGGATGTTCGGGTTGCGATAGAGAAATACTATGGTAGCGCCGTGTTGGCGGCGATTGAAAAATTGGCCGAAGAGACGAAAATTGAACACGGGATAGGAAAGGAGGAAGAAGTTGACATCGCTGGTCTAAGGCAGCTTGTTAGGGAGACGCCGATCGTTAAGATTACAGATGCGATTGTCTTAGACGCTACGAAGGCGAGGGCGAGCGATATATTGATTGAACCGATGGAGAACGAAGTTCGAGTAAGGTATAAGATAGACGGCATATTTCATCAAATAGAGTCTTTGCCAAAAGCTATGCATACCGGAATAGTTTCGAGGATAAAGGTCATGTCTAATCTGGATATCGCCGAAAGACGTTTGCCTCAAGACGGAAGATTTAAAATTAAAATTCAAAATAGAGAGGTGGATTTCAGGATTTCAACCGTGCCTTCTTCGTTGGGCGAAAAAGTTGCGCTCAGAATTTTGGATAAGTCGCAGGTAATGCTGGACATAGATAAATTAGGTTTTGAGCCAGAGCCCCTTGAGGAACTTAAGAAAGCAGCCAAGCGTCCTCATGGGATGATTTTGGCGTGCGGGCCTGCAGGTTCGGGGAAGACGACCACTTTATATTCCATATTGAAATTTATCGATACGCCCGAGAAAAATTTTGTTACCGTTGAAGATCCTGTGGAGTATCTTTTACCGGGGATAAATCAAGTTAATGTTAATCCGGATGCAAAACTTAGTTTTGCATCTGTGCTTCGTTCTATCTTAAGGCAGGATCCAAATGTCATCATGGTTGGAGAAATCAGAGATCTCGAAACAGCCGATATCGCGATAAAGGCAGCATTAACAGGCCATTTAGTTTTAAGCACAGTTCATACAAATACAGCAACAAGCGCCATCGTTAGATTAATGAATATAGGGATCGAACCATTTCTTATTAGTTCTTCGGTAATTTTGGTTGCGGCAGAAAGATTGATTAGGAAGATATGCCAACATTGCAAAGAGCCATACGAAATTCCCAGTGCCCTTTTAGAGAAATTGAGATTAAAAGTTCCGTCGGGCCAGGCAAAATTCTATCGAGGGAAAGGCTGCGACAATTGTTATAACACAGGTTTTAGAGGTAGGGTGGGCTTGATAGAGGCCCTGACTTTAAACACACAGTTGAAGGAATTGATAGCAAGGGGCGCGCACGAGAGTCAGATCTTCGAAGCGGCCCGCAGAGCGGGATTTATGACCCTGAGGGAATGTGGATTGAGGAAGGCCCTTGATGGCACAACAACTTTAGAGGAGATTCTACGCGTTACAATAGGAGAGCAAGATTAAGATGCCCAAGACTTTTAGGGATAGGATCACAGAGGTTTTAATCGATAAGGGTTGGATTACAAAGGAGAAGCTCGACGAGGCATTAAAAATTCAGAAGAAGAAGGGCGGAAACTTAAGCAAGATATTGGCTTCTCAAGGATTAATTGAAGAGAAGGATTTACTAACGATCTTTAGCCAGGAATTGAACATACCTCCGATAATCCTCTCAAAGTACAAAATAGACAAGGAGCTCATCTCATTAGTTCCAGAAAAGGTAGCCCGACTCTATCACGTTATACCAGTATCTAGGATCGGCAATAGAATGACCGTGGCTATGTCCGACCCTTTGGATATATTCGCGCTAGATGATTTAAAAATTTTGACAAAATATGAAATAGACCCTGTTATAGTGACCGATAAGGATATAACAGAAGCAATTTCTAACTATTATGGGGCAGAGGAAGTTTTGATAAAACAGATAATGGAGGATACGAAGGCGGAAGAATATGAGTTGTTATCGGGCGAAGCAGAGGAGAGGTTTGACGTGTCTACTTTGGCAATCGAAAGCCAGAAAGCACCGATATTAAAGATGGTTGATTTAATGATAAGCGAAGCCCTAAAAAGGAGAGCCTCCGATATCCATGTTGAGCCCGCCGAAAAAGATTTAAGGATACGATATCGCATAGATGGAACGTTGCGCGACTTTTTACATTTGCCAAAAGCGAATCAGAATGCACTCTTGACGAGGCTTAAGATAATGTCCGATCTTGATATCACGGAATGGCGCATTCCACAAGATGGCAGATTTAAAGTTAAGATGGAAGACAGAGAAATAGATTTCAGGGTTTCGGTTCTTCCCATTGTTTATGGAGGGAAAGTGGTTTTAAGGGTTTTGGATAAGTCGAGCATAACGATAGGACTGGAAAAATTAGGATTTTTGCCTCAACCGCTAGAAGAACTAAGAGAATCTATAGCCAAGCCCTATGGGATGTTCCTCGTAACCGGTCCAACGGGAAGTGGAAAATCGACAACTTTGTATTCGATTTTAAACATGCTGAATGTCCCTGAGAAAAATATCGTCACAATCGAAGATCCGATTGAGTATCAACTTTTGGGAATAACGCAGGTTCAAGTGAAACCCGAGATCGGCCTAACGTTTGCGAGCGGTTTGCGGGCATTTTTGCGCCAAGCGCCCGATATAGTTATGGTCGGAGAAATCAGAGATTTTGAGACAGCAGACATTGCGATAAAAGCCGCACTGACGGGACAAATACTTTTGTCCACACTCCATACAAACGATGCACCGAGCGCCATAACCAGATTGATCGATATGGGAGTGGAGCCGTTTTTGGTAGCATCAAGTTTAATCTTCGCCTGTGCGCAGAGATTGATGCGCAAGATTTGCAATAACTGCAAAGAGCCTGTTGAGATTTCTAAAGCGGTATTAGAGAAGATCGGTTTCAAAAGAAAGGAGAAAGTTACCTTTTATAAAGGAAAGGGATGTAGCAAATGTAATAACACTGGTTACTATGGCAGATTTGGGATTTTGGAGGCTTTAACTATAGACGAAGCGATAAAGGAAATGATACTCGAACGCGTTCATAGCGATAAGATAAAGGAGTATGCGGTAACAAAGAAATCTATGATGACATTGCGCGAGGCTGCGTTTGAGAATTTGGCGGTGGGCAATACCACGGTGGAAGAGGTTTTGAGGGTAACCGCAGCGGAGTAAAGAGAGTTGGCGATATTTAGATACGTAGCAAAAGATAGAGAGGGTAAAACTGTTACTGGTTCCTTAGAAGCCGTAAGCAGCTTGGCTTTGATTGAGAGCCTTCGCAAACGCGAGCTGATAATAGTGTCCATTGAAGAGCAAAAGGCGAAAGCTAAAGGATTAGCTATTATAAGGGAGAGTGTAACATTAGATGACCTAGCGATATTTTCAAGGATGCTCGCTACATTAGTGGATGCAGGAATCCCCTTGGTTGGCGCCCTCGATGCCTTGCAGGACCAGGTGGAAAAGAGGTCTTTCAAAAATGTAATTAGAAAAATTCGTGATGATGTGGAAGGGGGGTTGAGCCTCTCGGAAGCCGTAGCCCGTCAGCCCAATGTCTTTTCTCCATTTTTTATGAATATGGTCAAGGCCGGAGAATCAAGCGGTCAATTGGATGAGATATTAGAGAGAGTTGCGTCGTATCTTGAGAAGACGCTCGCCTTAATCAGAAAAGTGCGCTCGAGCTTAATTTATCCAGCGGTAGTTGTATTTATGGCAATTGCGATAACCACATTTTTGATTGTGAAAGTCGTGCCCACATTTAAGAGCATGTTTGTAACAATTGGGGTTGAATTACCGTTGGCGACTCGGATTTTAATAAGTCTTTCAGATTTTACAAGAAAGTGGTTTCCAATGGTTACAACGTCGTTTGTAATTTTTATAATTGCCCTGGCACGATTTACCCGCACGGATAAGGGGAAGCTGATATTTGATACATTAACATTGAAGTTGCCGGTCTTAGGTCCTTTATTAAAGAAAGTGGCTATCGCAAGATTCGCTCGAACCCTTTCTACTTTACAGAGAAGCGGCGTTTCTATATTAACCGCGTTAGAGATAGTCGGTAAAACGTCTGGTAATAAAATAATTGAGGCAGCTGTGATTAAAACCAGGTCGAGTATAAGAGAAGGTGAGTCAATCGCACAGCCTTTAGCGGCTAGCAACGTCTTCCCGCCGATGGTTACGAGGATGATTTCGGTTGGGGAGCAAACGGGGAAATTAGAGGAGATGTTGGGTAAAATAGCAGAGTATTATGAGAGCGAAGTCGATGCGGCTGTCTCAGGGCTGACAAGTTTAATAGAGCCTCTGATAATAGCCTTTTTGGGCATCGTCGTCGGCGGCATCGTTATTTCTATGTTCCTACCGATAGTAAAATTACTGCAGGTAGTAACGGGATGAGGTTAATTTTCTTGACAAAAATAAATTTTATGCTATACTTTTTATCAGAAGGCCGAAGGCGTGAAATTATAGGTTTATCGCCAGAGCTTCGCTCTTTAAAAACCCAATTAGGGAAGGAAGGAGGGGAGAAATAAGATGAGGTTCTGCGGAAAGAAGGGTTTTACGCTCGTTGAGATTATGATAGTAGTTGCAATCATAGCTTTATTAGCCGCAATAGCGATACCTAACTTACTGCGTGCCAGACATAATGCTAATGAGACAGCTGCGATAGGAGCTTTACGCACATTAGCCAGTGCATGCATTAGTTATCGTGCCGTAAATGCGGCTTATCCCACCACCTTAGGAGCCTTAAGTGGCTCAACACCTCCGTATATTGATGCTACATTAGGTACCGGAACAAAACAAGGTTATATTTTTACCGCACCCGCTGGTACCGCGAATATCTTCAGCGTCACTGCTACTCCTGAGTCCACTGGCGTTACTGGTACGAGGATCTTCTACGTGAGTGAGGATGGCGTAATCAAGTTGACAAATTCGGCGGGTTCGCCTATCTCGTAAGCGACGTATGGCGTAAAGACCCAATTTGAAGAAGAGGCGATAGCAAAATTAAAATTGTTATCGCCTCTTTCTTTTTATATAATAATTCTTTAACAAAGATAGGTTTTATGCTATACTTTTTATTAGAAGGCCGAAGGCGTGAAATTATAGGTTTATTGCCTTAAGCCAATGCTCTTTAAAAACCCAATTAGGGAAGGAAGAAAGGGAGAAATAAGATGAGGTTCTGCGGAAGGAAGGGTTTTACGCTCGTTGAGCTTATGATAGTAGTTGCAATCATAGCTTTATTAGCCACAATAGCGATACCCAACTTACTGCGTGCCAGACATAATGCTAATGAGGTATCTGCGATAGGAGCATTACGCACAATAAGCATTGCGTGCGAGAGTTATCGTGCTGCCCAGACACCAATAGCTTATCCCACCACCTTAGCAGCCTTAAGTGGTGCAACACCTCCGTATATTGATGCTACATTAGGTACCGGAACAAAACAAGGTTATACTTTTACCGCACCCGCTGGTACCGCGAATACCTTCAGCGTCACTGCTACTCCTGAGACCACCGGCTTTACTGGTACGAGGGTCTTCTTCGTGAGTGAGGATGGCGTAATCAAGTTGAACAATTCGTCGGGTTCGCCTATCTCGTAAGCGACGTACGGCGTAAAGACCCAATTTGAAGAAGAGGCGATAGCAAAATTAAAATTGTTATCGCCTCTTTCTTTTTATATATTGCATTAAAATTGTCCCAACTTTAGCGAAGATGGATGTTCTAATTTTACTCCTTGACATCAGGGACGCTTCTGTTATAACCTATTGATAATATTAGAGTAAAAAAGCATGAGAAGATATAACCATTTTGATTTAGCCAGTTTAGGTTTAATAATTTTTGTTTTTATTGTTTCGGTAGCAAGATTTAATTGTTATCCCCACTTCGTGGATGGTTATTATCATTTATCAGTAGCTAATGGTTTTATTCAATCTGGAGGGTGGGTAGGATGGGACTGGTGGGGCTTTGCTCCTTTTGGCAGACCTCATTTGTATCCTCCGCTATATCATTTTATCTTAGTGTTCTTGCAGAAGATAGGAATAAGCGGGCTGAATTCATTAAGGCTTACGGAGGTTTTAATTACTCCTTTGTTTTTCTTTTCTGTTTGGTATGTTACGAGGGAATTTATCAATGAAAGGTTTTCGTTCATTAATTTTATCACCTTAAGTAGTTTTTTCCCTTTTTATTCATCTGTGTCAGAGAACATTCCCGCAAGCATATCCATAATTTTTGGTTTGTTAAGCTGGTTTTTTATAAAAAAGAAGAAATTTATAAGTTCTACTCTGCTTTTAATGCTATCTTTTTATGCACATTCGGGTGTGCCTTGGATATTTATTATCTCATTTTTGTTTTTGGCATTGTTCAACAGGGAGTATAGAAAACCTTGTTTAAAAATTATCTTTATAAGTACGTTTCTTGCTTTTCCCATTCTTTATCATCAGATAAGATACTTAAGCTATCTTGCTTTAGAAGTTTTAGGAGAGGCTAAATTTATTAACTTTAGCATTTTTATTATTGTTTTTGGGTTGTTCTCTTTATTGTTGCATTTTAGAAGAAAAGATTTTCCCTTTCTTCTTTTTTGGGGATATCTTATAGGTAGTATTGTGGTATTTGTAAAGTATCCTTATAGATTTTTTGCTGCGCAGGGAATAATCGGGCTTGTATTTTTTTCCTCCTTGTTTTTTGAAAGAATTTTTTCTGTACTTGGTCAGAAGAAAGCAAAGTTTTTTATTGCAATTATTTTTCTCTTTTTATTTTTTTCTCATGCTACTTTCAACTTAGCCGAGGGACGTCCGAAGTTTAATTTAGCCAACTCTACATATTATAATTTTCTTAGTGGAAAGATTTATGGGTTTTACAAATATAAACCACTTTTTATATCCAAATTTTATGACCCTATTTTGGAAGTTATTAAAAGCAATACCCATTCTTCGGATATAATTTTCTCTAATGTCAACATTGTTTCTCAAATTTTCTCTGCGCTTGCTCAACGACCAGCATCCAATTCTCTATTTGGAGAAGTTAAACTAGAAAACAAACTTCCTTATCATCGATATGCAAAAATAATAATTTGGGTAAAACTTCCTATGAAAGACGAAATTCTTAATGAGGAAGATTTACACTGGCAGAAGATATATGAAAATGATATCGCTTATGTTTTTTTAAATCTTGATTATAAGCCCTCTCTTAAAATAGTGGAATCAAAAATAAAGTTTAATTTTATATTTTTTATATTTTTATTTGTAACCATTCTTTTATTTAGAGATATCATAAGTAAAGAAACTACACTGAAACGCATCTGATTTATAGAAAATGGACTGAAAAAATTCTTAAGGAGCATTAATTGTTAAATAGGCAAATCATAATTATTTTAATCGTCGTAATAGGTCTAATATGTTATCTCAATGCTCTCGGTGGCGATTTTATTTGGGACGATGTCGATTTAATTTCAAATAATCCTTTAATAAAAAATTTTAATAATCTCGGCAAAATCTTTACTTCTGAGCTCCTCTTTAAAAGTGACTATTATCGTCCACTTCAAGCATTAACCTATCTATTTGACTATTCTATATATAAGCTTGCGCCATGGGGATACCACTTAACCAATATAATCATACATATTTTGAACGCTTTATTGATATTTTTTATCTTCGAAAATATTACTAAAAATCTACTTGTACCTTTAGTATGTTCGCTTCTCTTCATCTGTGCCCCTTTTCATACGGAAGCAGTTACTTATATTTCGGGAAGGTCCGACTTGCTTTTTGGGCTATTCGTTCTTTCAGCTTTTCTATTTTATATAAAAGAGCGCTATATCATCTCATTACTCTTTTTTATCCTTTGCCTTCTTTCGAGGGAACAAGCCATAATTTTCCCACTAGTTTTAATCCTTTACGACCTTTGCTTTAAAAGATATGTCAGAGCAAAGTTGAAATATTACACTTTATTTTTAATCTTTGACATTTTGTATATCATCCTACGGCTCACCATATTTAATTTTACTGGCCGCCCCCTCTTTTTTAGAAAAAATTTTTTCTCCCTTGAAATAGATTTTTTTTCAAGAGTCCTTACTTTTTTAAAGAGCATAATCATATACTTAAAAATTATGATTATGCCAATAAATCTTCATATGGAAAGAAGAATGGACGTTGCGAAAAGCATTTTCGACCCTTACGTAATAGCTTTTTTAATTATCCTTATCATATTTATTTATCTTTTCACTAAATACAGAGGTAGAAGAGAGCTAGTGCTGTTTGGTTCGTTATGGTTTTTTATTATGCTTCTTCCGCAATCGAACCTTATTTTTCCTCTGATTTTAGCAGAGCATTTTCTTTATCTGCCTTGTATAGGGATATTTCTTATAATAGGGAACTTATTAGGAAATATACGGCAGAATAGAAGAAAGTTTGCTTTTGTCATTTTAGTTAGTTGGATTTTATTTTATTCTTCCCTTGCTATAATCCAAAATTTCAATTGGACGAATACCTTAACTTTCTTTAAGTGGACTTTAAAATTTTCCCCCTTTAGTTATAATGCCCATTACTGTTTAGGAAATTATTACGCCGACAATGACCTATTTGACTCGGCTATAAATAAGTACGAAAAGGTAATAGAGATAATCGACAAAGATAAGGACAAAATTTGGCTTTTACCTATTATGCATCATAATATAGGAACTATGCTTTCACGCAAAGGCCTATTGGATGAGGCAGAGAAGGAGTATAAAAAAGCCATAGAATTAGATCCTAAATTAATAGATACCTACAATAATTTGGGTTGTTTATATGTAAAACGTGCAGAATTTGCTAAAGCGAAGGAGATTTTTGATGATGCCTTGAAAATCAATGCGAAATCGGAGAAAATTTATTATAATTTAGGGGTGATCTATGCCCAAGAAAATAACTTTGAGAAAGCGAATGCTTTATGGAAGAAAGCGTTAGAGATAAATCCTAATTATGATGTAGCTAAAGCAGCGATAAAGAGCCTTATGGATGAAGGCCAAAGATAGTATAGTCCTATTTAGTAAATATGTTAAAATCAAGAATTACTAACGAAGTTTTTTTGATATCTATTTTATCTTTAATAATTATTTTTCCCTATTTGTTCCTTATTGGTTTAAAGAAGGAATTAATATTAGGAAGTTCCAGTGGAGACATAATTGATTTCTTCGTTATTATCAGGAATTTTGGGTTCGGTTTATTATCAAAAGGGATAATACCTCTATGGAATCCCTATATATTCTCTGGCGTTCCCCTCTTAGCAGAATCTCAATTAGCTATATTTTATCCATTTAATCTTATACACCTGTTTTTACCATTGCCTTTGGCAATAAATTTTCTTATAGTTCTACATCAAGTTATGGCAGGTATATTTATGTATATATATCTTAAGAGGTTAACGCTCGACAGTTTTTCTTGTTTCGTCGGCGCAAGTGTGTTTGCTTTATCGTCTGCTTTTATAACTCGAGTTTTTTCTGGTCACCTCACCGTCTTATGTGTAATCGCTTGGTTGCCTCTGTTATTTTTTCTTATCGATAAGTCCTTATCTAAGGAAGGGTATATCTTTAACATTTTAACAGGATTTGTATTATCCTTGCAGGTCTTTGCCGGCCATATACAATTTGTATTTATAACCCTTGTTGCCTTATTTTTATATGTAGCCGATGTGAGTTTGTATAACTATAAGGATAATCATTCTATAAAGAAAACCTTGTATCCTTTTTATATTTTTTTAAGTTCTACGATATTAGGTATAGGGCTATCGTCAATTCAGTTGCTTCCGCTAATTGAACTGACAAAGGAATCGATAAGATACAATAATCCAGTTTGGAGCTACCCTTTCTCAATGCCGCCCGAAAACATAGTTACAATTTTGATACCAGGTTTCTTCGGATGGATAAATAAGGCTCTATATTGGGGTAAGTGGTATCCCTGGGAAGTTTCTTTATATGTAGGAATATTGCCTTTATTCTTAGCTTTTTTTGCAATTATAAAAGGTGGTAGGTACAGTAGGTTTTTTACAGGTTTATTGTTATTATCGTTTATATTATCGCTAGGCGCATATCTTCCAATTTACAGATACCTTTTTAGATATATGATAGGTTTTAATATGTTTCGTGCGAACGGCAGATTTCTTATCCTTGGAATTTTTTCACTCTCCGTTCTTGCATCTTTAGGTTGTAGAAATCTTAAGGACTATTATATTAGTAACGAGACGGATAGGAAACTGATTTTTACAATAATCTTTGGGTTTATATTATTTCTCATTTTATTTAGTGCGAGGCTCATTTTAAGTTATTTTCCATCGTTCTGGAATAGAGTTTATTCCTTTATTGTCTCTTACGATAAATTGTCCGCTCAAACAGGGTTTAATTTCGGTTGTTTATTTAGCCCTGATTTTGTAAAAAAAATTGCAATTCTTAGCTTAAATAACTCAATTCTATTTGTTTTATTAGGCATCTTACTATTTATATTTTACGTCAAACGAACACTTAAAGAGAATTTGATGAAATTTTTAGTCGCTTTATTTATAATTAGCGATCTTTTAAGTTTTGGATGTAATTATTTTGCATACTCTACAATCAAAGATTGTCATTTGGATAATAAGGCCGTAAACTTTTTAAAAAGTAATATAGGCAAAAGTCGGTATTTGCCCTTGGGCGCTTTAACTAGAAATGCAGGGATGATGGATAAAATTCCAAGCATAGGTGGTTATAGCGGATGCGTCCCAAGGAGATACAATGAATTTATAAATTTCACGCAAGGCCGTCCTTTAGATATTCCTTTCGTAATCGATTCCATTAGAAGACCGTCGCGTTTATTTGCATTATTGAATTTAAAATATATATTGGTAAATGGGGATATGAAATCTGATTTTTCTCATTTTGAGAAGGTGTATTACGATGACGATGTCACTATATATCAAACCCCTATTTCTTTGCCCAAAGCTTTTATCGTTCACAAAGCAAAGTTCATTTCAAATAGGGATGACATTCTGAATGCGCTTTCCGACGAGGCTTTTGATTTTAAGGATACGGTAATATTAGAGGAGAATTTTAAATTGAATAAAGAGGGTTCAACTACTATAATTGAACCAGAACCGGTGATTACTACTTACTCACCAAACAGGGTGGTAGTCAAAGCGGATGTTAGAGCAGATGGCTTTTTAGTTTTATGCGATAACTATTTTCCTGGCTGGAGGGCTTATGTTGATAGGAAGAAGGTGCATATCCTGAAGGCCGATTATATATTAAGGGCAGTATATTTACCTGCGGGTATTCATACAGTAGAGTTCCTCTATTCTCCTGCATCGCTAAAGATAGGTCTTTTTATAACGTTGTCTTTCTTAATATTTAGTTCGGTCACTTTAGCTAATCGCATTGTTAAAAACAAATTTAAGGGAGGAATAAAATAATGATGGGCTTCTCTATCATAC
Organism: Candidatus Omnitrophota bacterium; assembly: GCA_043821025.1. Lineage (GTDB taxonomy): Bacteria > Omnitrophota > Gorgyraeia > Pluralincolimonadales > CAZUZR01 > JBDRDF01. The sequence continues at coordinate 14,269 of JBDRDF010000006.1, read as the reverse complement.
TGCCCACTTTTAACGAAGCAACAAATATAGCCATTCTTATCGATAAGATAAAAGAGATATTTAGAGGTTTGAATTACGATTATGAAATTATCGTTGTTGATGCCGGCTCAAAGGATAATACCTTTCAAATTGCCAAAGACAAGGGGGCAAAGGTCTTTATTCAGGAACACCCTGGCTACGGAGGTGCCTTAAGGGAGGCGATCCAAATCGCAAAAGGTAAATATATAATTACCATGGATGCGGACTTTTCGCATAACCCTTACATCATAAAAAGATTATTCTTCCACAGAGACGCTGCCCATATCGTTATTGCTTCTCGATATGTAAGAGGCGGGTTGGCTAATATGCCGATTTCGCGTCGAATATTAAGTACAATTTTGAATAGGTTTTTATCTACGGCTCTATCTTTGCCTTTAAGGGATATATCGAGCGGTTTTAGATTATATAATGCTGAAATTTTTGATGAGATTGATTTTTCTGAGAGGGATTTTAATGTCTTAATTGAGATTTTGGTCAAGGCCTATATGAATGGGTTTAAGGTTAAAGAAATCCCATTTCATTATCAACCCCGGTCCAAAGGAAGATCCCATGCGAGAATAATTAGATTTGGACTTGGCTACTTGCGCACATTTTTTAAGTTGTGGAAGGTAAGGAATACAATAGCAGCAGCCGATTATGATGAACGTGCATTTTATAGTAGAATACCTTTGCAACGTTTTTGGCAACGCAAAAGATATAAGATCATTTGCGGTTACGCCGGATATCCACGGCGTATCCTCGATGCGGGATGCGGCACAAGTAAAATTTTAGGGGCTTTTCCTCAGGCAATCGGTCTGGACATAAACCTCAAGAAATTACGCTATAATCTGTCGTTAGGCAACCCACTTGTAAATGCGGATATAAAAGACCTTCCTTTTAAAGACGCCGTCTTCGATGAGATAATCTGTTCGCAGGTAATCGAGCATTTAAAGCAAAAAGATACAATTTTTGAGGAGTTAAAGAGGGTGTTAAAGAAAGGCGGAATTCTGATTTTGGGAACTCCAGATTATTCAAGGCTCTCTTGGCGTATAATAGAATGGCTGTATAAAAAATTAGTCCCCGGAGGTTATGCCGATGAGCACATCTCGCATTATACCAGAGGGGATTTGGTCAGGCGTATGGAGAATATGGGATTTAAAATGGAATCTTACAAATATATATTAGGCTCGGAGCTTATATGCAAGTTCGCAAAAGTATCTTAATTGCTATCGCTTGTTTGGCTTCATATTTTAATACCTTATTTGCGCATTTTGTCTGGGACGATAATATTTTCGTAGTCCCCAATCCCTATATGAAATCTTTTAAATTCCTGCCTAAATTTTTTGTTCAGGATTTCTGGAATATCGGCATACAGACGATGGTCAGCGGATATTATCGCCCGTTGTTGGCCGCTTCCTTTATGTTAGACTATGCATTTTGGCATAATAACCCATTTGGTTATCATCTTACCAATTTAATCTTTCATATATTAGTTAGTGTTTTAATTTTTTTCTTTGCTGAGATGTTATCAAAGGATAAGCTTATTTCATTTTTTTCGGCCTTACTATTTAGCGTGCACCCTATACATACCGAAGCAGTCAGTTTTGTAAGCGGTAGGGTCGATGTTATAGCGTTTGCCTTTTTTCTGCTTTCGTTGATTCTATTTTTGAAATACACTCTTACAACGAAATCGATTTTTTATTTGTTTTCGTTGCTTTGTTTTTTTATCTCGTTGTTGGTTAAGGAAATGGCTATAACGTTGCCCTTGGTCGTTCTTTGTTTAGATTTTCTTTACATAAGTAAACGCAACGTAAAAAGCGTTATTAGGAACTTTATGCGTTTTCACATCGGCTTTTTTGTTGTTCTGGGATTGTATTTGCTCATACGCTTTTACGTTATAGGCAGCTCTTTTATCGTCGAAAATGTTCGTTACGCGTCAAATTATCTGCCCGGAACGACCCCTCACTGGTGGTTCTTTACGGTGATAAAAATCATGACTTTTTATATAAGGCTTTTATTCTTCCCCTACAATTTAAAGGCGGATTATCTCTTTCAGGCAGCAAATTCCTTGTTTGAGCCGGCAGTGTTGTTAGGGATAATTATTATGTTATTATTTTTGTTTCTCGCCATCAAAAATGTTAAGAAATATACAATCTTGTCGTTTTCCATAATTTGGTTTTTTATTACCATTTTGCCAGTAAGTAATATATTCCCGCAGGGAAACATATTTGCTGAGCGTTATATGTATATCCCATCGGTAGGTTTTTGTATTGCGATGGGATTTTTATTTTCTTGGCTACTGAAAAAAGATATTAGAATGCCTCATTTGAATTGGAAGGCATCGGTATTTTTTGTATTTTTCCTTATAATTATAGCTTCGGGAAGAGTCACATTTGAAAGGAACAGAGTGTGGAATAACGACTTTACCCTTTGGTACGACACAGCCAAGGCAGTCCCTAATAGCCCACGGGCACATCTTAATTTAGCCAATGCATATTATAAGATGGATTTTTTAGATGAAGCGATGGAAGAGGTCAAGATAGCGCTGAAATTATGCCCCTCGTATTATGAAGCCCTTGATTTACTCGGACATATTTATCTTAAGAAAGGATTAGTCGACGAAGCAATAAAGATATATAAAATAGCGACAGAGATGTATTCCGAGAGGGCAACAGCCTACAACAGTTTAGCTGTTGTTTATGGTAAAAAAGGTCAATATAAAGACTCGATCGAAGCAGCTCTTATTGCATTAAAGAAGAATCCCTACTTCGACGACGCCCGTTATAATCTCGCATTAAGTTATAGAAGGGCAGGCCTTATAGATGAAGCAATTAAGGCATACGAAGAGTATTTAAGACTTTATCCCGAGTATCCCGGAGTGCACGTAGATGTTGGACATTTGTATTATAAAAAAGGTGAATATCGAAAAGCCAAAGCGCACTGGCTTAAAGCTCTGAAGATATCCAAGGATTACAAGCCCGCAAAAGATGCTTTGGAGTTAATAGAAGATTAATGCAACTCCATCTGCTTAATTTAATAACGTCTTTAATAAACATAGGATTTATGATATACTTTTATTAGAAAGGCCGAGGGTGCGAAATTATAAATTCATCGTTTTAAGCTAATGTTCTTTAAAAACCTAATTAGCGAGGAAGGAGGGACTTAAATGATGATGAGGTTTTGCGAAAAAAAAGGTTTTTCGCTCATTGAGATTATGATCGTCGTTGGAATCATAGCTTTATTAGCCGCAATTTCGATACCTAATTTACGCCGTGTGCGTCTAAATGCCAATGAAACTGCAGCGATAGCAGCGTTACATACAATAGCTATTGCGTGTGAGAGTTATAGCGTCGATCAGGCATCGCCAAATTATCCTGGAACCTTAGGAGCATTAAGTAGCGCAACGCCACCCTATATCGATCCCACATTAGGCGGCGGTACAAAACAGGGTTATACTTTTGCCTATACGAGGGTTAGCACCTCTCAATATACTTGTACCGCTACTCCTCAAGACCCTAACGTTACGGGAACGAGGGTTTTCTTTGTGAATCAGGCGGGCGTAATTAGGTTAAACAATTCTAGCGGAACGCCTATCGAGTAATTGCAGCTTCAAGGTATTTTTTCTTGACTTTTTTATATTAGGTATTATAAACTGACGGGTAAGTGATCTCACATGACTAAAATTAGAGGCGGCTTTACATTATTAGAGTTGATGGTCGCCGCCGGCGCGCCTGTAGAATAGACCATATGAGATGAGACAAAAAGGGACGGGCAAGAACGGATTTTCATTGATCGAACTCATGATCGCGGCTACGATCTTAATCGCCGCGCTCATGCCTCTTCTTATGCTTTTTATCAATTATATCGTATTTATGGAATCGTGCAGGAACAGGATAATCGCCTCAAACGATGCAAGATATATACTCGAAGACATAAGGGACACAACACCCTTTACAAACAACAATGTCATAAATAATTTTCCGCAAGAGACGGACCTTTCTGGAAACATCGGACCCAAAAAACTTACGGATGAGACGATAATCGTAAGTTACGCTAACCAGACCGCCGATCCGCTGCCTATACTCGTTACCGTTAACTGGCGAGAGAAGACAAAAAACAGGAACCTGACCGTGACGACGTGGATGACGCAGAGATAGAAAATGGATAGAAAAGCCTATACTCTAGTCGAGATGATGATTGTGCTGGTCATTTTCGTGATATTAAGCGGCCTTATATATCTTTTCTATTCCCAGGCCAGGGCGGCATTTGAGGCCCTTGACGTTCAGGCGCAGCTTACTGACAACGGTAAGACGGCCATAGAGGAAATAACAAGAGACCTTACCGAGAGCGCCGCCGGGACCATAACAGTTGACGTGCTTACCGGCATGATACCGTTTTTTACCGATCCGCTGAATAATCAGGACCACCAGATACTCATTTTTGCTTCGGCCAGGGGCAATCCCGGTATCGCTTCGGAAGACGGCCAGCATGCGAATAACGATTACGTCCATCTCGATTCAGATTACAAGCCGAGCTGGCGTTCCGCGATAATATACTGCCCGTATGTCACAAGCGACGGGATAAATCAGCTCAGGAAATACGTCGATTACGGAAGCTCGACCGGTTATTACGGAAGCGCTCCGAATATTTTTCCGCTTACTCTTGCGAGCGTGACCGCAGGTTTGATAAGCCTCGCGCGCGGCGACGGGACCACTTTGGTGATCCCGAGGAATTCCGGCTCCGCGAGGGCTAATTACATATCATCGGAAGACGGCAACAATAACGGGGTATTGGATGCGAGCGAGAACGACGGGAATAACAACATGCCTGCGGATAACGCGAATGGAGTCCTCGAGAGGGGCGCGGATTTCACACTATCGGGAAACGTCTTGAAGATAAGACTGTTCCTGTCAAAAAGCGAGACGACGCTTTCGCAAGGAAGAAGAAACCTGTCGATCACTTTGGACGCCTCGGCAAGGCCGAGGAACTAATAGGAGAAGAGCCATGGATGATAGGATATTAAAAAGGCGCGGTTCGGTACTTATAGTGACATTTCTTGTAATAACCGTCCTTGTGATATTAAGCGTCTCGATGCTGGCGAGGATAATCGGGGAGACGAGATCGGCAGAACGACATAAAGAATCGACAGAGGCTTTTTATCTTGCCGAAGCGGCGATAGATAAAGCGATAGCGAAACTTCCATCAAACAGTGATTCGGAAACGGGGGTTAGTCTGGGGACAGGGAAGTATTCTTTGACCATCTATACCATCGAGGCAGGCAAGAAATGGAAAGTAGTCGGCGAAGGGTTTGTGCCTGATGTGCCGCCCAACGCCCGCGCAAATTACAGGATAGAGGCGTTTCTTCAGAAAAAGGATCTTGACGATAATTTCTGGAGTAATGCCATATATTCCGCGGGAAACGTAAGTTTCACGGGAACTGCGTATAGCGTCACGGGAGATGTACGTTATGCCGGTAGTATAAGCGGCGAAGGAAACATCCCGCTCGAAAACATAAAACCCGATCCGAGTATCAGTCCCCTGGCTTTGCTGGATTTTGATTATCTAAAGCAGATCGCTATAAGCCAGAATAATTATTATCCGACGGTAGACAGGCCTTTGCCGACTTCATTCTGGTATAATCCAACCGAGGGGGTGCCTAATGTAGTCTATATAGAGACCGACTTGATCATGCACGGAACTACATCCGTCGGAGGATTTGTAATCGTCGGCGGTAACATAGTCCAAAACGTTGAAATTACCGGTAACGCTTCGATTAACGGGTGTGTTTATACAAGGGGTTACTTCAAGAATCTCGGCGGCGGGAGCAGTCTGAATGTTAACGGAAGCGTCTGGGCAGGCAACTATGTGGACTTGCGAGGCAGCATCACAGCCCAATATAATCAGGCGTATATGGACGCTATCAGAAACAATATAAACCCTGGCACCGAAGTCCAGATAATCTCCTGGCGCAAAGAATAGCGGACGCAAATTGTTTTTCTCCAAATCCTCACCCGCCTTATACATATTCCGAAAAAAGCGGCAATTTTCCTTGACTTTTTTGCGTGAAAAATATAAAATAAACCACGATGGCAACGAAAAAGTTACCTGACGATGGTCTTGCCTTAGTTGAGATAACTTCCTGCAACACCATTTCAACTGCCTGTCAGAGTTACTATACGAATGTCATTCCTCATGGTTATCCAACTAGTTTAGAAGATTTGCTTCCGTAGAAGATGAATATGATTAAAATTCCTTTTATAAGCTTAAGCAAAACGAAGAACAGAGTCGGTTTGGATATAGGCACATCTTCAGTGAAGGTGCTAGCGCTGAGCGCTCAAAAGTCCGGTTGCTATCAACTTGATTACTTTTCAATTCAACCCTTTGAGGGAGAACGTTCCAGAGACAAGATTGTTCAGGCGATTAAGCAAGCGATGGGCACTTCTAACATAAAAAAAGTTGTAATATCAGTGGCAGGTCAGTCGGTTGTTGTGCGGCAGGTTTTATTTCCGAAGATGAGCGAAGACGAACTTAAATCTGCGATAAGATATGAAGCGGAAAAGCACATTCCATTTAATATAGACGAAGTCTATCTAGATGCGCAAATTGTAGACGAGAAGACAGGGGATAATAAGATAAAAGTTTTAATAGTAGCTGCCAAAAAGGAATTAATCGACGAGAGATTGACATACCTTACTGAGGCGGGGCTTGAAGTAGAGGCTATCGATTGCGATTCGATTGCGATAACAAACGCCTTTATTTTTAATAACGCTGGATTGGGAAAGGAGAAAACCCTTGCGCTAATAAATATTGGCGCAAGCATGACCAACGTATGCATATTAAAGGATGAGATGTTAAATTTTGTTCGAGATACCCCTATAGGTGCTGAGAACCTGGAAAATTTAGACACACAGATACGCTTATCCTTCGACTATTATGAGAATCAATTTGGAAAAGGAATAGACGGCATTTACTTAAGCGGCGGTGGTTCCAGACAAGCAGGATTGTCCGAACGATTATCGCAAGCATTTGGAATAGAATCCTCCGTTTGGGATCCAACTAAAAATTTAACGATTTCTCCAAATATATCCAAGGAATCTCTAAAAGATGTCTCTAATCAATTGGCGGTCTGCTTAGGACTTGCGATGAGGCAGAGAATTCAATGATAGAGATTAACCTTCTGCCCGAGGAACTGCGCAAGAAGAAAAGGCAACCTTTAAAGCTTCCAAAATTGCCAGCCTTGCCAATCGTCGCTGGAATCATCGGATTCTTAATCTTTATTCAAGTTCTATTATTAATTATGGCTCAAGCGAAGAAAGCCTCCTTCAACTCTTTAAATAAAAGATTAACTTCGATCTCAGCTTCAAGCGCTGAGGCAAAAGCGCTGGAAAATAAACTGAAAGAATTCTCTTCTAAAGTCGATGCCGCTAATAGGTTATCCTCTTTTAGGTTTAATTGGGCAAAGAAATTAAATGACCTATCCGATTCGGTAGTTTCGGGCATCTGGCTGAGAAGGATATACGTTAAAAGAACCGAATCCAGCGCTAAATCGGCGGTGCCAAAGCAGTTGTTAATATTAGAAGGTTCAAGTATAGTTTCGGGCGCGGAAGAGCCTGGCTCCGTCGGCAAATTTGTAAATTCCCTTAAAGGGAATAACTCGTTTTCCGAAGATTTCGATGAGATCGAACTTACCAAGGTGGAACGCAGGAAAATAGGGCGTACGGAGGTAATAGATTTTATAATAGCTTGTCATTTTAAAGCGGGAAGGAATTTATAATTGATGCCATTGATTTTGCCTAAAGCGGAAAGAGCAAAGGCGGCATCGCTTATAATCGTCGCTGCTTTAATAATCCTCGTCTTAATTCAATGCGTCATGCGCCCCGCTATTCGAGCGTTAAGTAAATTGTCTCGAGAGATACCCCAAATCAAAGATAATTTAAAACAGTCCGAAACTTTAATTGCAAAGAAGTCCCAAATGGAGAATCGGTTAGCGTCTCTGCAGGCAAAGTTAGAGGATATTAAATTGGCTTTGCCACCTCGTTCTGATTTACCCGATATCCTTCAAGATATATCTCGCCTTGCAAGTGCATCAAAAGTAAAGATCCTAAAGATGGAGCCGGTTAAGCAACAAATCAAACAGGTTGAAGTAGAGGCGCCGCTTACAATTTATGCGGAGAATCCAATAGAGATTGAGGCAAAAGGCGGCTATCACGCGCTTGGAGAATTTATAAATAGAATAGAAAATGCAAAAAATCTTATGTCGTTCGCAGATGTGAAAGTAGAATCTAATACGAATGATATGTATAATCACGATGTGAAATTATTAATTATGATTTATCTCTTGCGAGAGGAGGCGCTAAGCAAGTGAAGTTTATAGTAGTTACGCTATTCATTTTGTTTGTTGTTTCAGCGGCTTCATTTTCATTTGGACAAGGGATATTTAAATACGACCCCCATAGCAAGAGAGACCCCTTTTTCCCTTTAGTTGATAAAGAGGGAAATTTACTTCCCGAAATTCGCCCTGTTAGCGATATTGTGGAACTGAATTTAGAAGGAATACTTTGGGATGATAAGGGTGAATCCTATGCGATAATAAGCGGCGTAGTTTTAAGGGTAGGAGATATGTTCGGAGATTATAAAGTTATAAAAATAGAACGAAAGAGAGCGATCCTCAACAGGGCTGGTGAGGAGGTCACAATAAATTTAAGCAGTGAAGAGGAGGAATAATATGATAAGGCGGCTTTTATTTATAGGGGTTATAGGATTATTGGGTTTTTGGATTATTGGGTTGTTCGGTGAAGCACAAGAAACTAAAGACCGCGCCGTACAAGAACTAACAGCACAGGCGCAACCAGAAACGAAAGTCGAGGAAGCGGCAACGCCAACAATGAAAGAGGGCAATGTGACCTTGGATTTTAAAGACGCCGATATACAAAATGTATTGCGCGTATTATCTTATAAAAGCGGCATCAATATCATCGCGAGTAAAGAGGTTGCTGGAACCGTTACGATGCGACTCGTTGATGTTCCTTGGGAACAGGCATTAGAGGTTATATTGAAGACATCCGGCTTCGCTTATGAGCGCGAAGGCAATATAATCACGGTTTCGACAGTAGATGTAATGAAAGAGCGTAGGGAGAAAGAGAAAGAATTGACAGAGATCGAACCCGTCACAACAAAGGTTTTTACCCTGCAATTCCTTGATGCCTCAGATGCAAAAAAGCTGTTGGAGCCACAACTTTCTCCGCAAGGAAAGATATCCGTTTTAGAAGTTACCGGACAAAAAGGATGGGAATTTGGAGCGGTAAAAGTTGGTGGGGAAATGGAAGCGGGAAAGGAGCGTAGAGTAAGGGAAGCAGCGAGGTCCCGCGCTTTAGTAATAACGGATACCCCTAGTTATTTAGAGAGGATTGCGAGGGTAATAAAAGAGATAGATATTAAGCCAACTCAAGTTTTGATAGAAGCGAGGATAATGGAGGTAAATAGGGATGTCTTAAAGGATATAGGACTTGAGTTTCAAACTATTTCCGCAGCAACTGGGACTGTAGGTGCGGTTAGCGTCGGCGAAGCACACCGCGAAGGAAGAATTACCGCATCACACTGGACGATGGTTCCGCCGTCTGTATTTGGCCCAAAAGCTACTGCTCTTACAGCTGCAAATACTGGTCTTGGCTTATTGTATAGGAGGTTAACGGGAAAACAATTTGAAATTTATATTAGTGCGCTTGAAGAAGATGTAAGAACGAACGTGCTTTCTGCGCCTAGAATATTGACTTTAAGTGGTCAGGAAGCAGCGATTTTGGTGGGCACAAAATGGCCTATAATTGAAAGTTCGGTTTCAGGAACAAGTGGGACAGCTACCTATAGTTTGGCGTGGTATCAAGACATAGGGATTCAACTATACGTTGTCCCGCAGGTAAGCGGAGACGAAAAATTTATAAATATGATTGTCCATCCAGTGATATCTGAGAAAACCGATGAAGTAAGTCCTGGTACCCTCATCGGCGTAACTAGATATCCAGTTCTTTCGACGAGGGAAGTAGAAACTCAGATAATTATGGGAAACGGCGAGACGATAGTAATCGGTGGTTTATTGAAAGACGTGAAAAAGAAAAGCAAGATAGGCATTCCGATTTTAAGCGATATTCCAATAGTAGGCGCTATATTTTCAAGGCGCACAACGGATATCGAAAAAATAGATTTATTAATATTTATTACCGCAAGGGTTGTCAAACCCGGTGAGATTTCAGAACAGGAGATGGCAATGATACAAAAGGCGCAGGAGGTCGGACAGCCGGATATTTCGCCCGAGGAATCACCTGCGAAAAAGGAAGAAAAGAAGGAAAAAGTAAAGCCAGAAGGGTACACGAAAGGAAATAAGGGGTTCTTTAAAAAGAAATAGTGAAGTTTTTAATTAAGAAAGGCATGACGCGAAATTTTAAAAAGCGAATGCCTTTTTTATTATTGAGAGGAGGATTAAGATGAAGAAGGGCTCGGTGGTATTAATATCGTTATTCTTTATCGTGTTACTTTCGCTATTATGTCGTATTGCGTTGAGCGAAGTTGTAAATTACGATGATGAATTTGAAAAGGCGGCGCGCTTCAGAGGCAGAGAAGCAGAATTAGGCACGGATTATTTGATTAAAAACACGACCGAGGTGCTACATAAAGAGAATATGAAGACGCACGCCGAACTTGAAAAATTGAAGAGAGAAATAGAAGAACTTAAAAAGATGATTAAGGAAGTGAAGGATATTGTAGAAGGTGGTTAATGAAAGCAAGATATATAGAATTATATTTGCCAAAAAAGGTAATATGAAATATATATCCCATCTGGATTTAGTCAGGTTATTCCAGCGTGCAACGCGAAGGGCCGATATCCCAGTTGCGCTTTCGAAAGGTTTTAGCCCAAGGCCTAAAATAAGGTTTAAACGTGCGCTAAAATTAGGCGTAGAAAGCGAAGCGGAAGAAGCTGTATTTCAATTGACTTCGTCACTATCTTTAGATGATTTTAAGAATAGATTACAACGTCAATTGCCAGAGGGAATATCTATTAAACACGTCGAGGTTATTGGTTAAATGTATAAAGAGATTTTGATAAATATTGAGCCACAGGAGAAGAGGGTTGCTATAGTTGAAAATAAAGTCCTTGAAGAATTTTTTGTAGAAAGGATCGGCGTAAGGCAGCTCGTTGGAAATGTTTACAAGGCAAGAGTCAGTTCTATAGTCCCTGCTGTCAAGGCGGCCTTCGTAAATCTCGGATTAGAAAAAAATGGATATTTATATTTAGCCGATGTCGTTGGCATCGGATTAGAGAGCGAGGCCTTTGAGCGAGATGAGTTAGAGGAATTATATCCCGCGCGTGGCATCCAGCCGCAGCAATCCATAGAACAACTTTTAAAAAAGGGTCAAGAGGTTTTGGTTCAAGTGACCAAGGAGCCGTTTGGGACAAAGGGCCCTCGCCTTACAACTCACATCTCTTTGCCAGGGAGGTATTTGGTGTTATTGCCTTTTGATAGACATTTGGGCATTTCGCGCCGAATCTCCGACGAAAAAGAGCGCTCGAGGCTAAGAGAAATCTTAGGACAACTTGAAATTCCAAGCGATATGGGCGTTATTATCAGGACAGCAGGGGTTGGTAAATCGAAGCGCGACATTTCACGGGATTTAAAATATTTGCTTTCGCTTTGGCGTAAGATCAAATTGGGCGCTTCTCGAAAAGCGGCGCCTTCCCTTTTACATGAGGAATATGATTTAACGCTTAGGGTTGTTAGGGATTATTTAATAGAGAATATAGACAAGTTGATAATAGATTCAAGAGATGATTATGGAAAGATAAGTCATTTCTTGAGTGCCGTTTCCCCTCATCTTAGGTCAAAGGTGGAATTATATGAGGGCGACATACCGTTATTCGATAGAAAATTAATAGAGAAAGAGATAGAGAAGATATTCGAGCGGAAGGTCTTCCTGAAGTCTGGCGGGTATATTGTAATTGAGCCGACCGAAGGGCTCGTCGCTATCGATGTAAATAGCGGCAAGTTCACCGAGAAGAAAAACTTAGAAGAGACCGCCTTTGCGACAAATATGGAAGCCGCAAAGGAAATCGCGCGGCAAATTCGGCTGAGGGACTTAGGCGGGATAATCGTAATAGATTTCATAGATATGGCCCAGGCAGGGCATAGGCGCAAAGTTTTTGAAGCGCTTTTGGATGCGCTAAAGCGCGATAAGGCAAAAACAGATGTCTCGCCACTTTCCGAATTGTGTTTGGTAGAGATGACGCGCCAAAGGATGCGAAGGAGTTTGGAGAGCGTCTCTTTTAGGGAATGCCCATATTGTGAGGGAAAGGGCCTCATAAAATCGGTGCCGACAATATCAATCCAGGCCCTAAGAAAAGTAAAAAAATTTTTAAAAGAAAGCAGAAAAAAACAAGTGGAACTTCACGTCCATCCCGAAGTGGCTTCGCGGTTATTTAACGAGGATAGGCCTGCCATAGAATCCATCGAGAGGGTTTTTAAAGGCAAGGTAATCGTAAAAGCCGACCCCCTCCTCCACGTAGAGGATATTAAAGTAATATAAAAGACTTTCATTCGTTTCTTAAGAATAAAGATAAGTTAACAGAATGGCTAAAGGACAAACACGCACATATTTTATTTTAGCTTGGATTATTTTTTTGGCACTTTTTACTTTACCGGGTTGTGCTTCTTTAATTAGAAAGAAAGAAGTAGTTGTCGTCCCACCGCACATTGTCGTCGCTGACCGGAAAGCCCAAAGAGTTTATGATTGGGTAAAGGGCCTTCAGCTGCCTAATGGATTGTTAGAGAGTTCAGATGGCAGCAATTTTGTATCTCTTTATGAAAATGCTTTATCAGCAGTTGTCTTTTGCGCCTACGGGGATTTTGATAGGGCTGAAAAAATATTTGATTTCTTCGACCAGCACATAGATGAACTAAGGCAATCTCCAGGTGGCTTTGGTCAATTTCGCGATCGCCAAGGCATTCCGTTAGATGGAACGCCTCATCGGTGGTTGGGAGATAATGCTTGGTTACTTATAGCGTTAAATAATTACCATCATCTAACAAATACTCGGAAATATGAAGCGTTATCTTTAAGTCTTGAGACGTGGCTGCGCTCTCTGCAGGATGAGGCAGATGGTGGGCTTTGGGGCGGATATGATAAACAAGGCCAGAAGATTTTAAAATCTACCGAGGGTACTATCGACGTCTTCAATGCTGTCAGCGGCTACGATTCTTTCCATAAAAAGATACTTCAATATCTTAAACATGAATATTGGGATGCTGAAAAGAAGACATTTCTTGCTTGGAAAGAACACCCTACTTATAAATACGCTCTTGACCTGCATTCATGGGGATATTGCGCTTTCAAAAAGATGCCCATTCAAATACTTGAAGAAGCAGATTCTTATCGCACGACCAAGATCGCTTTAGTTAATAATAAAAATATCACTGGGTTCTGTTTTGACCTCGATTTAGATTCGATCTGGTTGGAAGGGACAGGTGAAATGGTAGTTGCTTATCGCAGTGCAGGTTTAAATTTTATGGCAGAATATTATTTGAGAGAACTTGAGAAGATGTTCGTTCCCAGCTCAAAAGATCCTCAATTATATGGGATTCCTTATGCTACCAATCCAGGCACTCATTATGGACGTGGTCAGTTATGGGAGGGCGTCGAGCGATATCTTTCCCTCGCTTCCTCTGCCTGGTATTTACTGGGTAAATTTGGCTACGACCCTATGAAGATAGGCAGAGATAAAGATATATCTGACGAAGACCTATTTTGGCTGAAGACAGATAAATAACATTCCCTGTTTATCAAATCAATAGATACTTCTTCTATTCTGAATATCTCCCGCACCGCTCGTTCGACCCAGCGTGTCTCACTCGCTCGGAGAATCTTCTCGCTCTGCCTTAAGGTTAAGTGTGGGCAACCTTGCCCGCTCGAATCTTCTACGTGCGGATGCGATATTCAGAATTACAGAAATATTTATTATCTTTGAAATTTAATGTCTTGCGCAGAGCCGGTTTATGACGCAGGTGCTATTAACCTTAATCGAGTAATAAAGGAAGGCCAAGCAAGACTTAAATTTCATTCCTATTAGATAGTGTAAAATATTATGGACGCTTTCCATCTCAATAGTTCTTTGAAATGTAAATAAAAATGGTATATCCTCACGGTTATTGCGTGATAACCGGGGCAAGAAGCCCTAAAGGAGGATATACCATGAGAGACATAAATC
>JBDRDF010000005.1:0-12966 GCA_043821025.1 Candidatus Omnitrophota bacterium | reverse complement strand
GATAAATGTCCAAAAGATTTTCCGCCCTCCGCCACGAATCTAAGCTGCTCTTAAAAACTGTAAATAGCATTCCGGAGAAAATCGAAAAGATGGCTACAACCACTATGACTTCGATTAAAGTAAGCCCGTCTTTACGGCGCGTACTTTGCAAGATAGTAAACAAACTTTTCATTGAATGTTCTACCTCTATACGACCAATTTATTGTAAGCAAAGCCTTTTTCAAATACCCCGTCGGAGCCTCATCTGTTACAACTAATTCCCAAGAATAATTAGGATTAAAACTACCTGTTGTTGTGCCTACCGCAATAGAATAGCCATCCCTTTTTATCTCCTCCATCTTGTATTGCGCGTAAATAGCGGCGTCGGTAAGATTCGCCGCCCGCGACGCAGTATCAAATGAAAGTACGAAAAGTGCCAAAAGCGCCACCAATCCCACCGCAAGTATCGCAAGGGATATTACAATTTCTATTAACGTGAAACCATTATGACGGCGGTGTCTCATCTATTGTCACCCTTCCTGTTACGCTGTCAACAGTAATTCGTTTAAAATTAGGTGGGGAAGTTATATAACTGGCCTCGCCAGATTTCCTTACCCACACACCTCTTTCTGCTAAACTTGTATCAGTAAGTCCGCCCGATGCCTTAAACGAGGCTTTATTTTTATTATCCACGTCGAGCAGAAACGTTATGTTAGCAATAGATAAGGTGCTCGACAGCGCGTACCCTTTGCTCACCTGAAGACCTGCATTATCCGTTATATAAATAAGGGATGGAGTAACCGTCGTGTCAAAGACAGCGATATGTATAGCCCTTTTTGTAACAGCATAACTCCTTGCGGTCCTTAAAATGGTGGAAATATTCCTGGCCGCTGTGTTCAACTTCATTGCGCTAGAGGGCCTGCCAAGATTAGGTATAGCTATCGTGGCAAGAAGCATAATAATTACCATTACAACTGCCATCTCAACCAAGGTAAAACCGTATAAATTTTTCCCTTTTGGGAACATTTTCTTCCCCCTCTTAACTATAAGTATACCTTATAATTACGACTTTTTCAACTCTGCCTGTTACTGCGCTACGCCAATCGCCTTAATGACCGAGAATAGCGGCAGAAACATCGCTACAACGATAAACCCGACTATTAAGCCCATTCCCATAATAAGAAATGGTTCGATTAACGACATAAGGCCGGAAACAGTTACATCAACCTCTTCATCATATACATCGCCAACTTTCAGTAACATCTGGTCGAGAGAACCCGTTTCCTCTCCAACGGAAATCATATTGACAGCCATCGCAGGAAATATTCCAATTTTAAGTAGGGGTTTTGCAACTGTTTCTCCTTCGCGAACGCTGTTATGAACTTCGGTTATCGAACGCGCTATCACTTCGTTACCGGCTGTATCTTTAGCGACCAACAGCCCCTGTAAAATCGGCACGCCACTGGCGAGCAATGTGCCAAGCGTCCTTGAGAAACGTGCAATCGCTATCTTGCGAATCAAAGGGCCCATTATTGGGATACGTAATCTAATGTTGTCGAAGACCAACCTCATCGTGGGTAACCCATATGCAAATTTAAAAGCCATTATTAAACCAAATAATACACCTAAGCCCAGCAACCATCTCTGCCTAACGGCATCGCTTATATTAATCAAAAGTTGGGTTAAAAATGGCGGTTTTATTCCCATCTCCTTAAAAATTTCCATAAATCTTGGGACGATAAAAGTTATTAAGAAGGTTAATACCGAAAGGGCTAAACTTAAAACTAATGCAGGATAAATTAACGCTGACTTTATTCTCATTTTAAGCCGTTCGGTCTTCTCAAGAAACTCAGCAAGCCTAGATAATACCACCTCCAAGACTCCACCCGTCTCCCCTGCCTTAATCGTATTGATGTAAAGCGGAGAAAAATTTCTGGGAAATTTTGAAAGCGCATCTGAAAAAGAAGTTCCTCCCTCAACTTGTTCAGCTAACCCACGTATAGTTGCTTTTAAAACTCCCCCTCTCTCTTGCCGGTCCAAAACATATAACGACCGAACTAGGGGCAACCCTGCACCAATCAATGTGGCAAGTTGTCGTGTAAACAAGGTGAGTTGTTTTTGTCCTATACTTCCGGCTAGTATTGTAATCGGTAACCTTATCGGGGCCTTAACTTCTTCTGCGACTTTGCCCTCCACGGGCTTTTTGACCTTGGCCTTTTCTTCAAATACACTCGTCGGATAGTATCCTAATTCTCTAACCTTAGCAAGGGCAATTTGATGGCTCTCTACCTCGAGTTTACCCCTTACCTCTTTTCCATGTTTGTCAATTGCGATATAATCGAAGACAGGCATATAAATTTATCACCCCTTTTTTAGATTTTTTATAAAATCAATGTCTGAGCTTCTCGTAAAACTTCTTCGATCGTAGTAATTCCGCTATAAATTTTATCCAGCCCATCCTGCAGTAAGGACTTCATACCAGAATCAACCGCTGCCTTCTTAATCATTACCGTGTGTGCTCTTTCAAGCAGCAACGAACGAATTTTCTCATTCATTACGAGAAGTTCGAAAATTCCGGTTCTGCCTTTATAACCCGTATTATTGCATTTGCTGCAACCTGCGCCGTGATAGAACTTTTTCGTCTTCGCCTCTTCCAAAGATAGGCCTATATCCCCTAAGATCTCTGGCTCAGGCGTATACTCTTCTTTACAATCCAGACATATTTTCCTTACCAGCCTTTGTGCAAATACTGCCACTAAGGTTGATGTAATTAAAAATGGCTCTATCCCCATATCTATCATCCTCGTTAACGCACCAGATGCATCGTTTGTATGTAACGTCGAAAATACCAAATGGCCGGTTAAGGATGCTTGAATTGCAATCTGCGCCGTCTCGGGGTCCCTTATTTCTCCGACCATAATGATATCGGGATCCTGCCTTAAAATATGACGTAGCGATGTCGCAAACGTAAGGCCGATCTTCGGACTTATCGGAACCTGGATAATCCCTTTTATATCATATTCTATTGGGTCCTCGGTTGTAATAACTTTGTATTCTATCTTGTTTATCTCTCGCAGACACGAATATAATGTAGTTGTTTTACCGCAGCCGGTCGGACCTGTTGCGAGTACGATACCGTTTGGCTTTTGGATTAAATAACGCAGCATCTTTTTAACATCGTCTGAAACTCCTATCTCATCCAAAGATAAACTCATTACGGCTCTATCGAGGACTCTCATTACGACGCTCTCACCAAAAATCGTAGGCAAAGTCGAAATCCTCAAGTCCACATCCCTACCTTCTATGGCGACCATAATCCTGCCATCCTGCGGCAACCTGCGTTCAGCGATATCCAAATTCGCCATAACCTTAATTCTCGAGGCTAAGCCCAAACTAAGGTTTTTAGGGGGGCGCGCAACTTCATACAATACTCCATCAACTCTATATCTAATTTTATATTCGTGTTCAAATGGTTCGAAATGTATATCGGATGATTTTTCCTTTACGGCCTTAAGCATAATCATATTTAGTAGTTTAATTACCGGCGCTCGTGAAGCCAACTCTTGCAAAGCGGCAACATCCTCCATCTCCTCCGTTTGCAAAATCTCCATCTTTTCACCAAAGATACCCAGTATATCTTCTATGGTTTCACCCTCGGCACCATAATTCCTATCTATCATATCCTTTATATCTTCCTCGCTTGCAATGGCAGTTTTGATGTTCATGCCGAGAATGAACCTTAAATCATCGATAGCAGAGACATTTAATGGATCCGCTATGGCGATCGTCAATACGTTTCCTTCTTGAGATATTGGCATTATCGTATAGATTTTTGCGACGGAGGCAGGGATTTTTTCAACAACCTCTTTCGGGATTTTTATCTCCTTCAGCTTCGCTACGGAAACGCCGGCCCTCGCGCCCAAAACTTGTAATATATCCTCTTCCTTGACTATGCCCATATCGACTAAAATTCTTCCCAGCAGTTTGCCGCTGGTCTTCTGCTCTTCAAGTGCTTGCTCAAGTTGCTTTTCAGTAATTAAACTTAGATCCAATAATAATTGACCTATTCTCTTATAACGTTCTGGTTTTGTGCGTTCGGGCGTCATCTCTAATCCTCGTATCCATGAGTGATTCGCATAACTTCGCTTATTGATGTAATGCCCTGTAAGGCCTTCAATACGCCGTCATCACGAAGGTTCTTCATGCCAGCTTTTCGAGCCGCCTCCATTATAGTAGTTGAAGAAGTTTTTTTTACGATCAACTCACGTATATTATCGTCGACTATTAGTAGCTCAAAGATTCCGATCCTACCTTTATAACCTTTGTAGACGCATTCTTTACAACCAACCCCACGATAGAGCGTCTTCCCTTCTAATTCTTTTGCCTCTAAACCTACAGCTATCAACTCGTCCCTCGCCGGAATATATGGCTCTTTGCAGTTATTGCAAATTAGACGGACCAATCTCTGCGCCATTATCGCCTCAACAGTTGAACTTACAAGATATGGTTTTATTCCCATATCGATTAAACGGGTAATTGCTCCTGAAGCATCATTGGTATGAAGAGTACTAAATATAAGATGTCCAGTTAATGCCGCTTGAACTGCGATCGATGCGGTCTCAAAATCCCTAATCTCTCCAACCATTATCACATCGGGTGCCTGCCTCAGCATAGTGCGCAAACCCGAGGCAAAGGTAAGCCCGATGGAAGGTTTTACCTGAACCTGATTTATGCCCGACAATTGATACTCGACCGGATCTTCTACCGTAATCAATTTTCTATTCGGCTTATTTATGTAACTCAACGATGCATATAATGTAGTGGTCTTGCCACTTCCCGTTGGGCCCGTAACTAAAAGCATTCCGTGCGGAAGGCGAATTAACTTCTCAAATCTTTCCTCATCTTCGCCTGAAAACCCCAGTTCCTTAAGGCCGAGCAAAAAACTCGATTTATCGAGGATCCTCATAACAAGGCTCTCGCCGTAAAGCGCTGGTAGGGTCGAAACACGAAGATCGAGCTCTTTTCCCGTCGCCTCGATTCTTATCCTACCGTCCTGCGGCAATCTCTTCTCCGCGATATTCATCCCCGCCATGATCTTCAGCCTGCTTATCACCGATGCCTGCAATTGTTTTGGCGGACCGGGGATCTCATGTAAGACGCCGTCTATTCTATATCTTATCCTAAATTTATCCTCTAAAGGTTCAACGTGAATATCGGATGCGCGAATTTTTACGGCTTCAGAAATCATATGCGCTACCAATTTAATTATAGGCGTCTCTTCTTCTTCGATTGCCTCGGCGGCAGCCCCTTTGAACGCAACTCCAAACTCTTCTTCTCCTTTGGCTAGCACCTTTAAAAAATCTTCGCTTCGCCCATAATGTCTCTCCAACGCGATATTCAAATGGGCCTCAGGCGTCAACATAAAATCCAATTTAAGCCCGGTTATGGTCTCCAAATTTCCCTGTGCCAAAAGGTTTATGGAATCGTCCGTCGCAACGGTCAATGTCGTGCCATCGAATTTTATCGGAAGCAACCTATGCCGATATGCGAATATCGGCGAGATCTTTCCTAATACTACTGGTGGGACCTCTAAATCGAACGTCGGGATGGGAGTGAGTCCAAATTGGGATGTTATTAAGTCCTTCAGCTGCTCGGTCTTGGTAAATCCCATTTCAACAAGTATATCTGAAAGGCGGTCTTCCGTTTCTCTCTGCGCTTTTAAGACTTCCTTTATCTGAGAATCGGTTAAGATCCCTATCGATTTTAAATATTCGGCTATTAATCTTTGTTTCTCAACCAAATTTAACCCTCTTGCCCCTAAATTTAGATTTAGCTACTGATTCGACTTCCGCATAAATTTGACGAAACGGCAACCCTTTTGACTTAGCTATCCTTTTACAATCTTCGTATTCTGGTGCAATAATTTTCAATTCATCCTCGAGAAATCCTAATTTCACTTTTACATTTCCATACGTTGTATTTATTTTAACGACCTTACGATTTAATTTCAATCGCGTTGCTTGATATTGTCTTATCCCGAGGCTTGTCGTTTCCTCGAAGATGACCTTAGAGATAGCTTCAGCTTTTTTAGGTTCCGCCAAAATCGTCACGACGCAGCCGGGCCTGGATTTCTTCATGATGACGGGGTTTAAATAAACGTCTAAAGCGCCCGCCTCAAAGGCACGCTCCATTAAATATTCATAGCTTTCAGGATTCATATCGTCTATGTTCGTCTCTATAACAGTAACTACATCGGTCTCAAAACTTTTCACTTTCTCGCCTATTATCGCCCTCAGCAGGTTTGGTTGGTTTGGTATTTCATAAGTCCCAGCCCCATATCCAATTTTAAGGATTTTCATGCTTGGGATTTCCCCAAATCCATTTGAGAAGGTCTTTAAAATTGCAGCGCCCGTTGGAGTAACCAATTCGTATGGAATGTCAGAGAATTTAACTTCGTAATCCTTAAGCAAATTGATTGTAGCAGGCGCGGGATTTGGATAAATGCTCCCGCCTACGCTTATCCGTCCGAACCCTAAGTTCAAAGGCGAAGAATAAACTTCGTCTATCCCCAATTTCTTTATCGCGATACAGGAGCCGACGATATCAACGATTGAATCTATGTCTCCTACCTCATAAAAATGGACATCCCTTTTTGTAACCCCGTGCACTGCACTTTCGGAATCTGCCAGATTATTGAATACCGAGATCGCTTTTACCTTTATATCGCTTACGAGCGAAGAATCGTTTATCAATTTAATTATCCCTTTAAAAGCCCTCCTCTTTAGGCAACCAGCATATCTTTTATAAATCACGTCGAATTTTGTGCCAACAAGACCATTTCGATTCACCTTATATGCTTTAAGCGTGTATCCGTTTATTTTAACCCGATGTAGCTCTTTAGTCAAATAATCTATTTTGACCCCGCAATCGATCAGCGAACCCAAAAACATATCTCCACTGATTCCGCTTGAACAATCCAAATACAATATCTTCGTCATCTATTTATTAAACTCGCAAAATAACCTGCTCCGAATCCGTTGTCTATATTCACGACCGAGACGCCTGGCGCACAAGAATTTAACATGGTCAAAAGCGAAGATAGGCCTCCGAACGAGGCGCCATATCCAACGGAGGTCGGCACTGCGATTACGGGGTTTGCTGTAAGACCGCCGATTATCGAAGCTAAAGCCCCTTCCATGCCAGCGACAACGATTATCACTTTGGCCCTTTTTATCAAATCCAACTTGTCGACCACCCTATGAATTCCTGCAACGCCAACGTCGTAAAGCCGTTTTACATTATTGCCTAAAATCTCTAAAGTCAAACAGGCTTCCTCAGCAATCGGTATATCCGATGTGCCGGCGGTGACAACAAGCGCTAAACCTTTCTTCCTCGTCGCCTTTTTTCTTTGATAATATATAATCTTTGCGGGCTCATTAAATTTAAGCCCAGGGATTATCTTTGCTAAATAATCATATAAATCCCAGGTCGCCTTGGTAATCAGCAATGTATTACCGCTTAAGGCAATCCTCCTTGCGATTTCGGCAATTTCTGAAGGTGCTTTGCCCGGGGCGTATATCACTTCCGGAAATCCCTTTCTGATAGTGCGATGGAAGTCTATTTTTGCAAAACCTAAATCTTGAAAGGGAAGGTTTTCCAATTTTTTAAAAGCGAGGCCTTTCGAAATCTTCCCCTCTTTCAATTGCGAAAGCACCTTTTTAAGCCCGCGCTTAGAGTAATCCATAAATTTTTATTTATATCTTAAAATTATAAAAAGCAAAATCGCAATCAAAATAATGGCGAAGATATAAAAATCGTTGAAGTATACAAAATCCCTTATGCGTTCCCATGCTGAATATTTAATTACCGCTTTATCCTTGCCCTTTATAACTGCTCTAACTTCTTGCATGGATTTCGATTTTAAGATTTGAATTCTGTCCTTCAAAGCTTCAATTTGATCTTTCTTAAACCTTAAAAATTCTCCGCCTAATTTATACGCTGGAATCTTACCCTGGGCAACAAAATCCTTCACCTCTTCCTCGCTAAGTTGAAGGAAATCCGCAACTTCTTTTAAGGTGAGCAATTTCTCTTTTATTTTTGACTCGCCTTCAGTGTTATTTAATTCGCTCCGATGCAATCCATTCATCTATTTTGGCTTTATCAAAGCGAAAAGTATCGCCATCCCTAATCGCTGGAAATTTTCCGTTCATCGCCCATTCATAAACCAAAGACGAATCCATCTCTAAATATCTGGCTACTTCATCTGTGCTCATCAAAACTATCGTTGGCTTCTCTAGGACTTTGGCTTCGCCTGTCATTTGACAGTTGCCATTTAATATGGCGCCTTCAACAATGGAAAGAAGCGGCGTCTTTATATTCCCATCGACGCGGGCAGGCGGCATCAAATTAAGCGATCTCTTCGCAACTATCTCGCCCGAAACCCTTCCTGCAATTGTGATATCATCCCCAAAAATATTTGCGTTGACCACCGCCTTTTCCCCAATGGTCAACGCTCCTTTCGTATCCAGCATGCCTTCGAATCTACCATTTATCTGTAAATTCACCGGGTCCTTAAATGACAACGTCCCTTGCATGCTTGCATCTACATCCAAAACTTTCTCCTCGATCTTTTTCTTGCCCTTGCCCAACATTTAAACTCACCCCCTTCTTTATAGTATTAAGGTCCAGTTTGCCTTTTTGACCCCATTGAGCTCGCGTATCTTAGAGACGATTTCGTTGTCATGTTCGTTCGTTAACAATTTGAGGCTCAACTTTAAAATCAAATCATCTGGCAACGTTGTCTTGCGAACTTCGAAATCCTTTATCTCAACCTCATATTCGGATAATATCGAACGGATATTCTCAAGTTGTAAAGCACCTGATTTCGTCTCTATCTCCATTATCTTATACCAATCCTTCCTTATCATTAACCTTTCAATCCTTGTCAGGAAAAACAACGTAGTCAAAACCAAAATCGCCGTAACTACGGCGGGGATATATAAGCCGCTTCCGACTGCAAGGCCAATTCCTGCAACGGTCCATAAACTTGCTGCGGTAGTAAGCCCGCGTACCGATGCCTTAAATCTTAAAATCGTGCCCGCCCCTAAAAAACCGATGCCGCTTACAACTTGCGCAGCAATCCGTGCCGGATCTGGTGTAGCGCGACCCCTGTATATCTCAAACATATGCATCGAGGTAAGCATAATTAAAACGGATCCGATACAGACTAAGATGTGGGTCCTCAAGCCCGCTGTTCGCCCGTGAACTTCGCGTTCGTAACCAACCAGCCCGCCCAAAATAGCCGCCAACACCAACCTAAAAATCATCTCCAAATCTGTTACCATTTTCCCTCCTGCTCCTGGGTCCGTTTCTTGTGGAGCCATTTCTCAAACTTGAGACCTGGCACTTTGAGAAACGGACCCTATATTTTTAGGTTCGGTTCTGCAGTTAAATGCGAATCCGATTTAACCCCCTTTTTAAATAACTTATATCCTAAAGCCGACACCATCGCCGCATTATCGAGCGAAAGTTCAAATGGCGGAAATATAACATCGATCCCATCCTCATAGCCTGCATTTGTCAAAATTTCCCTAAAATACTTGTTTGCGCTCACTCCTCCGCCGACAACCAAGGACTTAACTCCTTTGAATTTACAAGCGCCTATCGACTTCTCGACAAGCGGGTCAAAAACAGCTTTTTGAAAACTCGCTGCGATATCCGATTTAAGCCCTTTATCTAATCTCTTATCCCTAATATAATATAATACCGCAGTTTTTATTCCACTAAAACTAAAATCGTAAGAACGGTCATCCAAATACGTTGGCTTGAAACCAATCGCATAGGGATTGCCATCTTGTGCGGCCTTCTCAATTACAGGCCCGCCCGGGTATCCCAAGCCCAGCACTTTAGCAACCTTATCAAATGCCTCGCCTATGGCATCGTCTTTGGTCTGCCCTAATAATTTAAATTTACCTATATTTTCGCAAAATACAAGGGTTGTATGTCCGCCTGAAATAACCAATCCAACAAACGGAAATTTAATATTGCGCCTTCCTATCAATCCGGAATAGATATGCGACCATAGATGGTTTACTCCGATTAAAGGGACGCCCAATGAATAACTTAATGACTTCGCAAAAGAGATGCCAACTAAAAGAGCGCCAACGAGCCCCGGGCCGCAAGTTACTGCGATTAAATCTATATCGTCCAATTTTACGCCGGCCTTCTTCAAGGAATCTTTTATTACGTAGTTTATCACTTCGATGTGATACCGCGTGGCTATCTCTGGTACGATGCCGCCGTATCTTTTGTGAAATTCAAGCGAGGATGCGACTGTATTAGAAAGGATTTCCTTTCCGTCTTTGACAACGCTTGCGCCGGTCTCATCGCAAGATGTCTCAATGCCCAAAACTAACATTTGATATTTACCTCGCCAAGCCAGAAATGTAGACCAACTGAACGCCATTCTCTTCAAACTTTGGTAACATCTCTTTTAAAACCGCAATGGTGTTTGCCTTGTCGTGGCCAACCCCAATGGCATCACCGGTCTTGACCGCCACATTTATTAATTGTTCGAATTGTTTTTTAATGTATGCTGGGTCGTCATCATTATCCAAAAATATTGACCTCTGCGTAAATTTTACCCCCGTCTCTCTTGAAAGCGGCTCACATACAGACTCATTTGTAACAAGGCTATCTAAAAAATACAGCTTCTGTTTTTTTAACTCGCCGAATACCACTCGCATCGTCCTTTCGTCCTCGGTCGCTTTTGAACCCTCATGATTTGATATTCCGCTTGCATACGGCACACTCTTTAGCGCCTTCGCAAGAGCCGATTTGATTTCGGATTCTTTCATAGTTGTATATAACGTGTTCGATTCGAGCCTTATCTTATCGGTCTTTGGCTCCATAGGCATATGTAAAATTACTTCGAAGTTGTTCTCGCTCGCCTTTTTTGCTATTGTGGTCGAATAGCGCAAATTAGGCAAAATAGCCAAGGTCAAAGGAGTATCTATCGATAAAACATCGGCAAGATTTCTAACGTTATAACCCCAATCATCGAGGACTATAGCAACCTTCGCTTTTGCTAGACCAGCTGCTACCTTCGCCTTTGGGTATGGGATTCTACGAATTAAAGTCAGACGGGATATCGGAACACCAACACGTTGTTTAGAGATTAAATATGTAACCTCTTCCCGCCATTCTTTTTTGCCTTCAACAAGGTTTTGCTTTCTCGTCTTAGAGAGAGATAATTCAAATCCCGCTTTCTGTAAGGATTTTTTTAGGCGCCCTTCAAATTCATTAAAAGGAAAAGAAGTCGGCACCCAATATCTTCTCTCTGTATAAATATGTTTTACCTTGCTAACTAAATCCTTATTTGAAATTTTATATTTTGTAAGTCCCTCGGATATCGTCCGACTCAAAGCCCTATTTTGAAAAAAAGATACTACGTAATTAAATGTAAAAGCTAAACAGATTACAACCGCTATCGCTACAATTAAATTGTAAAGCGTCGTCTTTTTCACTTTAGCCCTTGTTAAATTTCCTGTATATCTTTATCGCCTTTATCACATCTATCGCTCGAACCAATTGGTTATCGTATTCTTCTTTCTTGACCACCGGCAGCTGCGGTTCCTCCTCTAACTTTTCAAATATCTCCTCTGGCTTAGGTTTTGCTTCTTCCTTCTTCAGTTCCTCGCGCTCGACGACTATGTCCGGCGCAATTCCTTCTCCATGGATCGATCGGCCGTTTGGAGTATAATACTTACTCGTCGTCAGACGAAGGGCGGAACCATCGGACAGTGGAATTACGGTTTGAACCGAGCCCTTACCGAAGGTCTTCGTTCCTAAGACAATGCCGCGTTTCTGATCCTGAACGGCACCGGCTACTATCTCAGAACCAGATGCGGAACCTTTATCAACGAGGACGACCAAAGGATATTCTACTTTAGGATTTCTGTCCCTTGCCTTAAGTTCCAAATTTTGCTGTTTAACTCTGCCTTTTGTAGACACAACTAACTTTCCGGCCGGCAAAAATTTTCCCGCTACATCAACGGCAATATTCAAAAGCCCACCCGGATTATTTCTTAAATCCAATATTAGGCTGTCGCACCCTTGGCTTTCAAGTTCAGCAAGCGCATACTCTAAATCCTTCACAGAGTGTTCCTGAAAGATGCTTAGCTTAATATATCCGATATTATCCTCTAATATCTTTGCCTCTTTTATGGATTTCACCTTGATGATATCCCTAGTTATAGTGAAGTCCAAAATTTTGCCTTCGTCCTCCCTTAAAATCATCACGGAGACCTGCGTGCCGGGTTTTCCTCGCAGTTTTTTAACCGCTTCCAAAAGCGTTATCCCCCTCGTTATCTCTGCGTCGATCTTAATTATCCTATCCCCAGCTTTCAACCCAATTTTATAAGCTGGCGTATCTTCCATTGGGGCAATAACGGTTAGTAGTTCATCTTTTATCGCGATCTCAATTCCGATTCCGGCAAATTCACCTTCCGTCTCAACCTTCATCTCATTATACGTCTCCGCATCCATAAATTCGCTATACTTATCGAGGGATTGAATCATCCCTTTAAGGGCGCCGTATATCAGTTCCTTCGACTTAACATCTTCTACATAGTCGGAACGAACAAGAGAAATCGCATCGGAAAATATCTCAAGCTGTTTGTAGAGATCGTCCGCTTTTCTAGGCTCCTTTTCCTTTCCTACTTTTTGCGCTCCGCATACTAAAGCGACCGAAAAAGAGACTAATAAAAACATAACGATGGTCCAAACAATAATTTTTTTGTTTTTCATATTACCTATCCTCCTTTATATTTATTTCAAAAGTTTTCGTTTTAAGATTTCATTTATCACGGCGGGGTTGGCTCTGCCCTTTGTCTTCTTCATAACCTGCCCTACCAAAAACATAATGGCATTCTCTTTTCCCTTAAGATAATCCTCCACCGTCTTTTTATTTTCAGCGATAACCTCATC
>JBDRDF010000004.1:0-10842 GCA_043821025.1 Candidatus Omnitrophota bacterium | reverse complement strand
TATCGCTATATTCGGAAGGACAGACCCAGGGCTTTCGCCGAAGAGGTGGGCTCCAACCGGTCCAGATGATATTGTTATACATAAAGACGTTGGCTGTCGCGAATGCCTCGCTCACAATTGTGAAATTAATTTTAAATGCCTCGAGGCGATAACAATTGAGGATGTGTTAAAAGCGGCAGAAACATTACTTAAGAAAATATGAAATTTAAGTCTCGCTTGGCCTTCCTTTATTACTCGTCCGCCATAAAGGATGGCGGACTGCGTCATAAACCGGCTCTGCGCAAGACATTAAATTTCAAAGATAATAAAATAAAGATTTTCGACTGGAGCCGCACGTAGAAGATTCAAGCAGGCAGGGTTGCCTACAACTTAACCTTAAGGCAGAGCGAGAAGATTCTCCGAGCGAGAAAAACCTCGCTGGGGTTTTTTGAACGGTGCGGCGAAGACGAAAATCGGCATTTTGATTAAATATGAAATGTAGAATTTTACCCTTAATTTTATTAGTCATTTTCATTTCAGGCTGTGCTGCGGCAAGGAAATTAAAGATTGAGCCGCCATCCTTAAGGGAAGCGAAGGTTACCGAAGCCTTAGTTGAGATTAAACCGCCGCTTAAGACCTATCGTGTAGGCGAAAAATACACATACCATATTCGATGGTTCGGAATCCCAGTTGGCGATGCGTCATTGGCTATTCCAGAAATAACCGAGCTAAATGGGCGAAAGGTCTATCATTTAAAGGCAGAGGTAGAAACGAGCAAGTGGTTTTCGATGGTCTTTAAAATAAGAGATAGATTGGATTCCTATGTAGATGTTGAAGGAATGTATCCTTTGAAGTTTGTGAGATATCAGAGGGAAGGCAAATACAAGGCTGAGGAGATTATGGAATACGACCAAATAAATCGCGTCGCAACATATAGGTCTTTGCTAAATAAATCCGTTAAGACGATGGAGATACCCCAAGGGGTTCAAGATATGCTTAGTTGTATATATTGGCTACGCCTGCAGGAGGTAAAGCCAGGCAGTTCCATATTTGTGGATGTCAATGCGGATGAGAAGAATTGGAAATTAGAGGTCAAGGTTTTAGGTAGCGAACGAATTGAGATGCTAAATCTCGGTGTCTACGACGCATTCTTGGTTGAACCGATAGCGCAGTTTAGAGGAGCGATATTGAGGAAAGGCAAGATGTGGGTATGGGTCTCAGCTGATGAAAGACGAATCCCTCTTATTTTGAAAGCTCAAACTCCTTTTGGGCCCATCGTTACTTATTTACACGAAATGCAATAAACTAAATTGACATAGCCTTTTAATAGTGGTAAACTTTTTCAAGATAAAGGGTAATTCTAATATGGTATTTCTGGTTACCGGGGCAGCTGGTTTTATAGGTTCTAACCTCGCGCTGAAATTACAAGAGATAGGCAGGGTATTTGGATACGACGATCTTTTCTGCGGAATAAGAGATAACCTTAATGGATTTGAAGGGGATTTTATACAAGCCGATATAAGGAACTGCGATTACTCTAAAGTTACCGATAAAGTTGATGCGATATTCCATCAGGCCGCTATTACTGATACGACGGTCATCGACAAGTCGATTATGGATTCTGTCAACGTGGATGCATTTAAAAAACTTCTGACCTTCGCAAAAAAAGTTGGCTGTAAAAAGATAGTCTATGCTTCGAGTGCGGCCGTTTACGGAAAAGGAAAGGTCCCTATGAAGGAAGATCAAGCGCCATCGCCAACAAATCTGTATGGCGAGACCAAAGTGAAGATGGAGGCCCTAGCGAAGGAATTTCTTAAGGAGAACCCTGACCACTCCGTTGTGGGACTGCGCTATTTCAATGTATATGGCCCTAGAGAAGTTCACAAGAAGAAAGCGGCGAGCATGGTATATCAACTGTATGTTCAAATCGCTTCCGATAAGAACCCTAGGATTTTTAAATGGGGTGAACAGTTCCGGGATTTTATATATGTCAAAGATGTGGTAGAAGCGAACTTAAAAGCGCTAGAATATGGAAAGGGTGGAATTTTCAATGTTGGTACAGGTAAACCCAATACCTTCAATAGATTGATAGAGATATTAAATGGTGTGTTGGGTAAAGACCTAAGACCTAAGTATTTCGATAACCCCTACGGTTTTTATCAAGAGGAAACGCAAGCGGATACAAATTTAAGTTCATCGGAACTTAAATTTAATGCGAAGTACGACTTAGAAGGTAGCATTAAAGATTATGTGAAGATACTTCAAAATGCATAGAGGATGAACAAATGTTAAAAAAGAAGGATATAATTAGGATAAACAAAATAATCTCGAAGTTCAAAGATGTGAAGATCCTCATTGTAGGAGACCTTATCCTTGACGAATTCGTGTGGGGCGATTCGTCGAGGATTTCACCTGAGGCGCCTGTGCCGGTAGTTTTAGTTCAAGCGCAGTCGTTTATGCCAGGTGGCGCAGCAAATGTCGCGAATAATATTTCCGCGCTGGGTGGGAAGGCGTATTTGGTCGGCGTGATTGGAAGGGATGAGCGCGGGCGGCTATTGGAGAACCTTCTCAAACAAAAAGGCGTTGATATAGAGGGGATTATTTCGGATTCGGACAGGCCTACGACCTTAAAGACCAGGGTAGTAGCTCGGCACCAACAGATTGTTCGGATAGACCGCGAGAATGCCTTGCCCATAAATGATGGTGTAAATAGAGAAGTAATCGAACACGTTAAAAATAAGATAGATGAAATGGATGGAATAATAATTGAGGATTACGGCAAAGGCGTTATAACGCCGAAGTTCTTAAAAGAGATAGTTCCTTTGGCGAAAAGGCATAATAAGATAATAATCGTCGATCCTAAAGAAGAGCACTTCTCGTATTATAAGGGAGTAACTGCAATAACTCCGAATCGGAAAGAGGCAGAGGTCGCTGTGGGTATTAAGGCGAAGGATGACGAGTCGCTAAATAAGATTGGCAAGAGGTTAGTTGAGAAGTACAGATTGAAAGTAGCGCTAATTACGTTGGGGGAACATGGAATGCTGCTGTTTGAACGAAGCGGCAAGATCGCACATATCCCTACAGTGGCGCAAGAGGTCTTCGATGTCTCAGGTGCAGGCGATACTGTGATAGCTGCATTTACATTGGCATTAGGTGCAAGGGCAAGGACGATAGAAGCGGCGCATATATCGAACTTCGCAGCGGGCATCGTCGTTGGAAAAGTTGGCGTTGCAACGGCCTCACCGTCCGAATTGAAATCTCGCATCAGAAATTATCATTGGAAGGCTTGAAGAAAATGGATGCAATTGGAATTATACCAGCTAGGTATCATTCGACGAGATTTGAGGGCAAGGTTTTGAAGGATTTGCTCGGCAAATCTGTTATTCAGCATGTTTGGGATAACGCAAGACGAGCGAGCACGCTAGAAGGTTTGATAGTGGCGACCGATGACGAAAGGATTAAATCGGAAGTCCTGCGTTTTGGAGGCAAAGCAATATTGACCGCGAAGGAACATAAATCGGGGACTGACAGATTAAGGGAAGTTGTAAATCCAATCGATGTTAAAGTGGTCGTGAATATACAGGCGGACGAACCATTTCTACACCCGTCGATGATCGACGATATTGTGAGGTCCTTGCTGGAAGACAAAACGGTGGATATGGTTACGTTAAAGAAGAAGATAACGGATCCCGAAGAACTTACAAATCCAAATGTGGTAAAGGTAGTTACCGATAAAAATGATTATGCTTTATATTTTTCTCGTTCGACGATACCATATCCCCGCGTTAAAAAAAATGCGCAGTTTTATAAACATATAGGCCTATATGCATTCACGAAAGATTTTCTTTTTACATTTACGAATCTTCCGCCATCTCCCCTTGAAGGTATTGAAGGGCTAGAACAACTGAGGGTTTTGGAAAACGGTTATAAGGTAAAGGTCATTGAAACGCAATTCGATACGATAGGGATCGATACGCCAGAGGATTTGGAGCGAGCAAAGGAAATATTGAAATCGAGGTCGAAAAGCGCATAAAACTATTTGAAGAAAGTAAATCATAAGTGAGTAAAATTGTTTCGATCGGAAAGATAAAAATTGGTGGTGAAAACCCATTGGTTCTAATTGCGGGACCTTGTGTGATAGAAAATGAATCCTCTGCTCTGCGCCACGCTGAAAAGATAAAGGCAATCGCAGATCGGCTTGAGATCCCATATATTTATAAATCGAGTTACGATAAAGCTAACAGGACTTCCTTAGATTCTTATCGCGGTCCCGGGTTGAAAAAGGGCATAAGAATTTTAAAGCGGGTCAAAGAGGAGTTCGGCGTCCCGATATTAAGCGATGTCCATTGCAGGGAGG
The DNA here is from genome assembly GCA_043821025.1 of Candidatus Omnitrophota bacterium. GTDB lineage: Bacteria > Omnitrophota > Gorgyraeia > Pluralincolimonadales > CAZUZR01 > JBDRDF01. The sequence goes on along the minus strand of JBDRDF010000004.1, from coordinate 6,506 downwards.
AATTAGATGTTGCGGCAAAGGTGTTGGACATAGTTCAGATACCTGCATTTTTATCCCGTCAGACAGATTTTATCATCGCCGTTGCTAAGACGAAGAAGGTCGTGAATATTAAGAAGGGACAATTTTTAGCGCCGTGGGATTTGAAGTTCGTAATTGAGAAGGTCGAGTCGGTTGGAAATAGATCGATAATAATCACAGAGCGTGGTACGAATTTTGGATATAATAATTTGGTGAGCGATATGAGGGCGCTTCCGATTTTAAGCGAATTTGGCTATCCGGTTATATTTGATGCCACCCATTCCACACAATTGCCAGGCGGTTTAGGCAAAGCATCCGGCGGCGAGAGGAGGTTCGTCCCCGTGCTCGCGCGCGCTGCGGTTGCTACAGGTTGTGACGGATTGTTTTTAGAAGTTCACGAAGAACCCGACCGCGCTTTGTGCGATGGTCCCAATATGATCGCGCTAAAAGACTTGGAGGAGCTTCTAATTATAGCGAAGGAAATTCATTCCATCATCAGAGCAAAGGGGATTTGATTATGATAAAACGGGCAAGAGAGGTATTAAGGATAGAAGCCGAAGCGATATTCTCGCTGATAAAACGGGTCGATAAAAATTTTGAAAAGGCGGTCAATTTAATTTTCGTCTGTAAAGGTAAAGTCGTCGTGACAGGAATGGGCAAACCCGGAATAATCGGCGAGAAGATATCTGCAACACTTTCTTCAACCGGTACGCCGAGCCTTTCGTTACATCCTGCGGATGCGATTCATGGAGATTTAGGAAGGGTAACAAAAGACGATGTGGTTATTGCGATGTCGAACTCCGGCGAGACCGAGGAAATCTCAACGTTGCTGCCGATGTTAAAGAAGATAGGCGCTAAGATAATTGCGATGACCGGGAATTTAAAATCCACACTTGCCAAGCATAGCGATGTGGTTTTAGATGTCGGCGTAAAAAAAGAGGCCTGCCCTTTTGGGCTCGCTCCCACCGCTTCGACAACAGCGATGCTCGCGTTAGGAGATGCGTTGGCAATTGCACTTTTGGAAAGAAAAGGATTTAAGGTGGAGGATTTTGCATTTTATCATCCCGGCGGGATCTTAGGCAAAAGGCTCATCTTAAAGGTCGAAGATATAATGCGAAAGGGTAAGGCCAATCCCGTCGTAAAGGAAGATTTAAAAGTAAAGGATGTGCTACTTAAGATAACCGAAGCCCGCGCAGGTTCAGCGAGCGTTGTAAATAAAAAGGGCGTCTTAACAGGGATATTTACCGACGGAGATTTAAGGCGCCATTTAGAAGAAGACTTAAACCTGCCAAACAGAAAAGTAAAAGAGGTCATGACCAAAAACCCCACCACTATTACTAAAGATAGGCTCGCTGCCGATGCCTTCCGTATATTACGCGAGAAGAAAATAGACGAGATCCCAGTCGTCGACGAAAAGGAAAGACCCATCGGATTGGTTGATGTTCAGGATTTGTTAAAGGCCGGCCTCGTATAAATCCGTAGAAAATGAATATAGAAGAAAAGGCAAAGCAGATCAAAGCGCTTATATTGGACGTCGATGGAGTGATGACAGACGGGCGCATTATTTATGATAATTTCGGAGATGAATTTAAAGTATTTGATGTGCAGGACGGCTATGGCCTTGTGTTATGGCACGGGGCCGGTTTAAAATCAGCGATTGTAACTGCGAAGAGGACCAAGATTGTCGCCCGACGCGCAAAGGAATGTCACATCACAAAATTATTTCAAAATGCGCGTGATAAAGGCATAACTTACGAGAAAATTTTGAAGGACCTCAAAGTGACCGATGAAGAGGTTTGTTTCATTGGGGACGATCTGCTCGATATTCCGATAATGAAACGCGCCGGATTGGCGGTTGCGGTCCCTTACAGCAGAGAAGAAGTCAAGTCATCAGCACATTATGTGACCAAATCCCAGGGTGGCCGTGGCGCGGTCAGAGAAGTCATCGAATTGATCCTCAAATCCCAAGGTAAATTCCTACCCTAATCTTAGTTAGCTTCAGCCATAAATTCCGTTGACAAAAGAAATTATGTTAAGTATACTTATATCTAATTGCGACTCCATTCGTTGAAAATTTTATAGAAAAACTATCCTTTATAAAAGGAGAAAGGATGCCAAGAAGGGAGAGGAAATCTCTTGGTGAGGCGATGGTTGAACTCGGCCTCATTACTCCTGAAAAACTTAAAGAAGCAAAGCAAGAGGCCGAAAGGACAAGGGAATCACTTCGTCGTGTTTTGGTAAAGCTAGGCATGATTGACGAAGAAGCCATCGTATCTTTTATAGAAGAACAGATGGGCATCCCTCGAATGGACCTCTCCAATTATCTTATAGACCCAAAGATAATTGAATTTATTCCTGAAAATCTCGCACGAAAATATCTGTTAATCCCACTATTTAAAATTGGCGAAACTTTAACCGTCGCGATGGTAGATCCGATGGATGTTTTTGCGATAGATGAACTGCGTCTTAAGACCCATTGTGAAATCGAGCCTGTTGTCGTCTCCGAGAAAGAACTCCTAAAAGCGCTGGATCAATATTACGGCGCTAAAGGCACGATGGAAGATGTGATAAAATCCATCGATAAAGAAAAATTGGGTTTAAAGGAAGGCGTGGAGCCCGGCCTAAAAACCCTCGAAGGTTTAGTCGAAGAAGCGCCGGTAGTTAAGCTGGTCAATTTAATGATAATAGAAGCGATAAAAGCCGGCGCGTCCGATATTCATATTGAACCCGACGAAAATGTGATGAGGACAAGATATAGGGTTGATGGCGTCCTCCACGAGGTTACCTCTCCGCCAAAACATCTTCAACCCGCGGTTATTTCCAGAGTAAAAATATTATCCGGAATGGATATCGCGGAGAAGCGAATTCCCCAAGACGGAAGATTTCAACTTAAATTGGAAAATCGCCAGATAGATTTGAGGGTCTCAACAGTGCCGACCGTTTACGGCGAAAACGTCGTCTTAAGGTTGCTTGATTTGATGAGCATTTTATTGGGATTGAGCGAATTGGGATTTTCGTCTGAGACGTTAAAGATATATGAAAAGCTTATTCGAAAATCCTATGGAATAATTTTGGTAACAGGTCCTACCGGTTCAGGTAAAACTACCACTCTATATTCTTCGATAAGCACCATAAATTCTCCTGAAAAAAATATAATCACGATAGAAGACCCAATCGAATATAGATTAGAACTTGTCAGGCAAATGCAGGTTAATCCCAAAGCAGGATTGACATTCGCAAATGGGTTACGTTCGATGTTAAGGCAGGACCCCGATATCATTATGGTCGGTGAAATTCGCGACTTAGAGACAGCGGAAATTGCAATTCAGGCGGCATTGACGGGCCATTTGGTATTCAGTACGCTGCACACAAACGATGCGCCCGGAGCGATTACGCGTTTGGTCGATATGGGGGTTGAGCCATTTTTAATCGCGTCCTCTGTAATCGGAATTATTGCTCAGCGGCTGGTAAGGAAGATTTGTAACGATTGCAAAGAACCCTATACTCCAGCATTTTTAAAAGATATGGGAATATCGGAGCAGGCGAAGTTTTACAGAGGTAAGGGATGCAAGAAATGTATGGATACCGGATATAAAAGGAGGGTTGGAATTTTTGAGTTGATGGTTCCAAATGATGAGCTCCGCGCTCTTACTGTGGCGAAAGCGTCATCAAATGAAATTCGCAAGGCCGCATTGAAGAGCGGGATGAAGACCATGCGCGATGACGGAGTCGAGAAAACAAAGACCGGAATCACGACATTGGAAGAGGTATTGCGGGTAACGCAGGAGTGATAAGCTATAGATGGCAACGTATCGTTATAAGGCGAGAGACCAAAGGGGAAATTTAGTCGGTGGGGTGATGGAAGCTCCATCTCAGGTCGAGCTCGCCGATAGATTACGAAAGATGGGCTACATCATAACCGGCATCGCTCCAGCTGGTCGCGGGATTAATTTAGATAAGTTATTTTTGAGATTTCAATATGTCAAGCCAGAAGATATGATACTCTTCAACATCCAACTTTCCAATATGGTGGATGCCGGTTTGGCACTACTTACTGCCCTTCGAACCATCTCAGCTCAGACCGATAATAAGGCGCTTAAAAAGGTAATTGAAGATATATCGCTAAAAGTTGAAACTGGCACTTCGCTTTCAGAAGCGATGCAATCCCATCCGCAATATTTTTCTAAACTTATGATTAGCATGATTCGCGCCGGCGAGGCAAGTGGTAATTTAGGTCTGGTATTGAAAAGGTTGGGGGATTTTGGCGAAAGCGAATTGGATTTAAGGCAAAAAGTCAGCTCTGCATTATTATATCCGGCAGTTTTGTCCGTCGCTGCAACGGCTGTAATTTTATTTATCGTTACATTTATTATACCGAAGTTCGCCGAGATATTTTCGAAAGTCGGCGTTCCGCTTCCGTTATTTACTAGGATTCTCAATGAAGTGGGCTTGACAATAAAGAATTATTGGTATTTACTTATATTAGGGATGATAATGCTTTTAGCGGGTGCAAAACTATATATAAATACAGAAGACGGGAGGTTAAGATTCGATAGCCTTAAATTGAATATCCCTATAACCGGTCCCTTGATTCGCAAGGTAGCGATATCGAGGTTTGCGCGGACGCTCGCGATGCTAGCGGCAAGCGGTGTCCACATTTTGGAATCGCTGGAGATATTAGAGGGCACGATCGGCAACGAAGTATTAGCCCGTGTTATTACGACGGTCCGAGAGGGGGTGCGGGGTGGAACTAAAATTTCCGAGCCGCTTAAAATTAGCGGAGAGTTTCCACCCGATACGATACAGATGATAGCGGCAGGCGAGGAGACGGGAAATCTGGATGGGATGTTAAATAAGACGGCAGATCTTTACGATGCAGCTGTCGGTTACAGCATAAAGAGATTGACGACGCTTTTGGAGCCGCTATTTTTGGTGATCATGGGTTGCGTCGTAGCGGTTATTATGGCTTCGATTCTCATGCCGATGTTTGATTTGGTTAAGGTAATGAGAAGATAAAAGAAAGGAGGGAGAGTAGCAATGAGAAAGGGAAAGGGTTTTACGTTGATAGAACTTTTGATAGTTATTATGGTAATTGCAATTTTGATCGGCATCGCATTGCCGCGATTTCGTGGCATGCAGGATGAGGCGAACGTCACTAAGTCTGCTGCGGAACTTCGCACCTTACAGATCGCCGTTGAGTCGAGATACATCCATACGAACCCGCATGCATATCCTGCTGCAGGCGCTACTTGGGAAGATGCTTTATTAACTGTGACTCCGCAAATCATTGGCGAAGCTTTGCCCGATCCATTTAACGGAACTATTCAATATCAATATTTGCTATCCGCTAATGGATTATATTATGTCATCTTCTCAGTTGGACCTGACACGACTGCCGATATAACTGCCATCAGTGATGCGGGCGTCCTTACAGGCGGACCTGACGACGATATTTATGTTTCAAACGGAACGAGCGGCTCAGGCGGTTTCTAAAAGATAGATCGCCAGTATTTAAAAGGAGATCGTGCAGATTAAGCGTGGCTTTACGCTGATAGAACTTTTAATCGTAATAGTTCTATTCTCCGCGGGAGCGGTAGTTCTCCTCCAGATCTTCAGCATCGGCTTATTTGGAGGCCTTGAGAATGAGAACACGCTGATTGCAACAGCGCTCGCGCAAGACAAACTGGAATCAATTCGCAACATTCCTTATAATTCAATCGCTGACGAAGAGAAAGCCCCCGTCACCGATTACCAATTTTTCCAAAGAGAAGTTAAAGTTACTACGCCTCAAACTAATTTAAAACAGGTCGCGGTCAATATATATTGGACCGAAAGAACTGGCGAGATGAAGATATCTTTTGTAACTTATGCCTCGAACATTTAACATCAAAGATTTAAGAAGCGGTTTTACTTTAATAGAGATGATTTTAGTAACGTTCCTTATTTCCATTTTGCTCGGTGCGATAACGGCTACTTTTGTAGTGGGTTTGAGGGCGTGGGACGTTGGAATATTGCACGGCGGAGTTAAAAAAGATGCATCTTATAGTTTAAGGATAATGTCGGAAGAAATTAGGCAGGCAACTTCAATTACAGCAGCAAATCAAAATAATATTACGTTTGTAGCGGACTTGGACAGAAACGGAGTCGATGAGTCGATTACGTATTCCTGGTCGGGAGTTGTTGGTGAGAATTTAAATAAGGTACAAGGCACGACTACGGTCCCATTAGCAAGAGACGTTGAGAGCGTTCAGTTACAGTATTATGATGCAAATAATAATTTGTTGTCGCCTCCTGTGACGGCGTCTTTTGTGCGAGTGGTTGAGGTTGCTCTTCGGTTAAAAAAAGAAGATGAATCAATCCGATATATTTCGAAATTTCGGCCGCGGGGGATATGAGGAACTCAGGATTTGTCATGATTCTGACTCTAATTTTTATGTTGGTTTTAGCGGTTATGGCAATGGCAATGGCTTATTTTATTACTACCGAGA
>JBDRDF010000003.1:0-18040 GCA_043821025.1 Candidatus Omnitrophota bacterium | reverse complement strand
ACCTATCTGAAATCCAAGCAATGCGCATAATATGATAAAAAAACCTCTAATGAATATTAAAGTCACTTATTTTTCACCCCCTTTCCTTTTAATTTTATTTAGCTCCTCTAGGTTTATGGAGTAATTTCCACGGGTTAGCTTTTAAATCCTTAATGAAATCCTCCAATTCTTTATATAATTTGTCATCCATAAATAACCTGCCTACAGTGCCTTCACCAGACTTAACCTTATCCATAACAACGTTCGCTGAACCGACCAACTTCTTTAAATCTAACATCGTTGCTTTGAATGCCTCCTGCGTCTGGGGGTCGCCAACCACCTTATTTAAATGTTTTATCGTCTCATTCAGGTTAGAGGCTATCTCGTAGCCCTTCTCGGTTAATCTCTCAACGGGAATCGATTCCCTGCCCGCTAACGTCTCGCCAGGTTTGAGTATCCTTTTGCCAGGGGTCCCAGGTAAAATCTCAACGTACTTCTCTCCAATCAAACCTAATGTATTTATAAATGCCTCTGCATCTTCTTCGACCTTGGCTTTTTTATTAAGCGAAACTGTAAGTAAAACCGCTGTCTTCTGCCTTTCTGCATCAAAGAAGATATCGATATCTTTTACCTCTCCCACCTGAACCCCAGCTAATCTAACAGGAGCAGACATTTCAACTCCGTTTGCGAAGTCAAAAAGCAATTTTATGGCGTACCTCTGCTGAAAATATTTTAACTCCCCTATATAGAAAATTATCGAGATCAAAATCACAATGCCTATTGCGACAAAAATTCCAACCTTAAACTCCAGATCCATCCTTCTCATATTTTAGACCTCCTATATATTTAATCTATTACGAGTCCTCGGTTATGGGGCCGACAGCGGCACCAGTTATAAATTGGCGAACTACCGGATTCTTTGTATCTTTTATCTCCTCGGGTGTCCCAACTTCGATGATCTTTCCTTTATATAACATCGCTACCCTATCGGCAATTTTATACGCAGAGATCATATCGTGCGTAACCGCAACTGCCGTAGTCATCAACTTGCTTTGTAATTCTCGAATTAAATCATTTACTGCGTCGCCCATTATCGGATCGACCCCAGTTGTCGGCTCATCATATAATATTATCTTCGGATTTATGCAAATGGCGCGCGCTAACCCTACGCGCTTCCTCATGCCGCCGGATAATTCTGAAATCCTTAAATTCTCGATCCCCCGCAAACCGACCATATCAAGACATTCCGCGACCCTCTTGGCAATCGATTTTTCGTCCATTTTGGTATGCTCTATCAAAGCGAAGCCGACATTTCCGCCGACGCTCAAGGAATCGAACAGCGCCGCCCCTTGAAATAGCATACCGAACTTCATCCTGAGTTCATTTAATTCTTTCCCATTAAGTTTAGTTACGTCTTGGCCATCGATTACGACCTGGCCAGAATCTGGTTTCATAATTCCGATTATATGTTTCAAAAGCACGCTCTTACCGCATCCTGAACGGCCAATAATAACTATAGTCTCGCCGTCTTTAATTGTTAGGTTCAAATTATCTAAGACCACGTGGTCTTCAAATGATTTGCATAAGTTTACTATTTCTATCATCTCTTAAAATGAAAAACCAAAATAGAATAATACGGTAAATAAACAGTCGGCGGCGATTACCAATATAAAAGATGTGACTACCGCTTTAGTGGTAGCAGTACCAACGCCTTCAGCGCCACCTTCGACCCTCATCCCCTCATAACACGCTATCGTACAAATTATCATCGCAAATGCAAATGACTTAATGAGTCCCGTAACGACATCCTTTAATTTCAATGGATTCCACGTCATCTCCATATAAAGGTTATGCGTGATATTTAACTTCCATACCCCGACGATATAACCTCCGAATATTCCTATTATATCAGCGTAAACTGTCAAAAGCGGCAACATAAATAAAAGCGCCACAAATCTAGGAGCCACGAGATATTTTATTGGGTTCGTCGCTAAGGTCTCGAGCGCATCTATCTGTTCGGTCACCTTCATAGTGCCTAACTCTGCTGTTATAGATGCACCGACTCGCCCCGCAATAACCAATGCCGTAAGCACTGGGCCTAGTTCCCTTGTCATAGATAACGCTACCAAACTTGCTATGTATAATTGTGCGGATATCTTCTGCATCTGATATGCGCTTTGCAAAGCCAAAACCATTCCAGTAAACATGCTCGTTAAGAAAACTATTGGAAGGCTGTTTATTCCAACCTTTACCATTTGGTCCAAAACCTGTCTTCGTTTAAAGGGTGGGACAAAGATCCAAAAGAGGGTTCGAGAAAATAAAACGGAGACTCCGCCTGTATAATGAATGAAGGCCATAAGCCGTTCCCCTAATCTGTATATCCAATTATTCATATCAGAACCTCACCTTATGTTCTACTCCAAAAAAATCCTCGTTCTCCCTCATTTTCAATTTAATGCTCTTAGCCCCCCCCAGTTTATATTCCAATTCCATCTCATCGGACTTAAGGCTTTTTTCTGGTAAATCCCTAGATGCATATGCTCTGAAATTCACCCTAAACTGCTCGCCAACATCTTTTCCAAAGGCGATGTCTTCGCCTTCCATCCCCTTTATCAAATCCACGCCAGCTAAAACTACGGTTCGGGGGTCCGATTTTAACTGAATGTACCTCAAAGCCCTTGGAGTCGCGATCTCCTTTATATTTATCTTCCCTTCTAAGTCGAGAACCGCTCCCTCAGTATAAACCTTGGAATTTACAAATTCAATCATTGAACCATTACTTCTTAAATTCATTTTTGACAAATTATATTTTATGCTGCTGATATTTCCGTCTTTAAATTCCAACTGCCCATCGATCTTAACTTGAGAAGGTAAATTTCCATAAATGTGCACATCGCCATAGACTAAGCCCGACAACATCCCCTTGTCCAATATCAAGTCGGTTAATCCCCCCAGCTGCGCCCCCTTAAATTTAATATATAAATCAATTTCGTTTGAAGGGAAAAAAGAGATGACGCCATTAGCCAAAACAACTTCATCGTAATTTATAGCCTTCAATTTTATTTTGTTGTCTGCGATTTCATAATTTCCTTTGAGTTCGCGTATGGGGTTATAATTTATTATAGAACCAGAAGTGGCCAGCTCGCCCACAATTGAATTTAATCTGTTATCCTCTCCGTAATTAAATTTCCCCTTTATGTTATAATTCGACAATAAATCAAATCCAGACAGCTTCAAATGGTTTGCGCTTATATTTAACGTAAAATAAGGGAACGTCGAAAAATCACCTGTTATTTCAACCTTGCTTACTTCTCCTAATGGGGAGGCGCCGCTTGCGGTATTCCTAGGGAATATATTAAGGGCAAAACCTCTCTTAGCAGGCTGGAGCAGGCCATTTAACATAAAGTTTCGTCCGAAATTAAAATTCCTAAATGCAACTGCCCCTTCAGTAGCCGCTATGTTTCCCGCAAAATTCAAATTTAACTTCTCCAGAGCATCGAATGAACCACGCATAAATATCTTACCTAAGATGCCATTTACTTGAGCCCTCAAAACATATCCCTTGCCTTTTATGGCACCTTCGAGTTGAATTGCGGAACCTACTATTGGGAATCCAATTCTTCCCCTCCCAAAGAATCTCTGTCCTAATACTTTAGCGTTTACATTTTGAGACTCGATTCCGCTTTCGTTCAGCTTGAAGCTCCCGTTCAACTCTGAAATCAAAGGTGCATTTACGCCGCTGTAAAAAGAACCATCGCGGATCGACACTGTAAGTTCCTTCCAAGCGGGCTCTACGACCTTTGGAACCGAAAATTTAGTCTCAGAATTTGCAAAATAGATCTTGGGTGAAATAAAAGTAATCTTATTAAGCCTATCGTACCTCTTCAGCGCGATATCCCATAGTTTATAATCGAGGGCTATCGCCAGCGACGAAAAAAAAGGAAGTTCTTTAACTTGATAAGCGGCACTTTGAGGCGAGGGGCTGTGATATAATACAATATCTTTCAAAATGATTTCCCTAAATATTCCACCTTCTATATCGCCGATTTCTCCCTCTAGTCCAATCTTATCTTTTATAAGGGCGTACGCCTTTTTCTTAAACTCGTTAAGAAAGACCTTGCTTTCAAAATCGACGTAAGCCAAAATAATAAGAAGCGCAACGCCGATTAGTATTAAAACGTACTTTGCCCTTTGCCTCCTCAAGTCTTTCCTACCTCAACAGTCCCAAAGGTAAGGTGGTCGAATTTCACGCCGATCTTAATAGGTTTTCCCTTTTCAAGTCTGCCAGCGATTATCTCCTCGGCAAGCGTGTCTTCTAAGAATCTCTGAATCGTCCTTTTTAGAGGCCTTGCGCCATAAATAGGGTCGAATCCTTTTTCGATCAAAAATTCAACTGCCTCTGGGCTAAGTTCGATAGTTATCTCGTGTTGTTCTCTAAGCCTATTTTTAATCTCCCCAACTTCGATATCAACAATTTTGTGGAGGTCCTCTTTCGTCAACGGTCTAAATACAATTATGTCGTCTATCCTATTTAAGAACTCGGGCTTGAATGTTCTCTTTACCTCGTCGAGCAATTTCTCCTTCATCGTCTGATAGGTCATCTCTTCCTTCTCCGACTTAAAGCCCAACGAGCCCTGTTTCCTCAATATCTCGGCGCCGATGTTCGATGTCATAATCAAAATCGTATTTCTAAAATCGACCCTTCTTCCGAAGGAATCTGTAAGCCTCCCTTCTTCTAGGACCTGAAGCAATATGTTGAATACATCGGGATGCGCCTTTTCGATTTCGTCGAGGAGTATGACGGAATACGGTCGACGCCTTACCTTCTCAGTTAATTGTCCACCTTCTTCGTACCCGACATAACCAGGCGGAGCACCAACAAGCCTGGAGACATTAAACTTCTCCATATACTCTGACATGTCGAGTTGAATTATTGCATCTTCGTCGCCAAACATAAATTCAGCAAGCGCCTTTCCGAGCAAGGTCTTACCAACTCCGCTTGGACCTAAGAATATAAATGAACCGATGGGTCTTTTTGGATCTTTTAATCCAGCCCTTGACCGCCTTACGGCATTCGCCATTGCAGTTATTGCCTCGTCTTGTCCAACGACTCGCTTATGAAGTTCTTCCTCAATCTTCAAAAGTTTCTCGCTCTCTTTCTCTTCCAATTTGAAGACCGGGATATTAGTCCATTTGGAAACTATGTCAGCAATGTCCTCTTTGGTGACTTGTGGATAGGCTTCCGCTTTTTGTTTGGTCCACTCCTTTTTTACTCTTTCAAATTGAGACTTTAATTCTTTCTCTTGATCGCGCAGTGAAGCAGCCTTCTCAAAATCTTGTCCCTTGACAGCCGCTTCCTTTTCTTTTCTAACCTGTTCGACCTTTCTCTCTACCTCTTTTATATCGGGTGGAGTTGTCATCACGTTTAAACGAGCGCGCGAACCCGCCTCATCGATTAAATCGATCGCCTTATCTGGTAAATATCTTCCGGAAATATATTGGTCCGAGAGCTTCGCAGCCGCTTCCAACGCATCATCGGTAAATTTAACTTTGTGGTGCGCCTCATATCTGTCTCGTAGTCCCTTTAATATCTCGATGGTTTCATCAACCGTTGGCGCATCAACCATAATCGTCTGGAATCTGCGTTCAAGCGCTGCATCTTTCTCGATATATTTCCTGTATTCATCCAACGTCGTCGCGCCAATACATTGTATCTCGCCACGAGACAACGCAGGTTTTAGAATGTTCGAAGCATCTATTGCGCCCTCGGCGCCACCAGCGCCAACCAAGGTATGCAATTCATCTATGAAGATCATTATATTTTCTGAGCGCTTAATCTCATCCATAACCGCCTTGATGCGCTCTTCGAACTGTCCTCTATATTTTGTGCCCGCTACCATTAACGCCAAATCGATGATCATGACCCTCTTGTCGCGCAGTATCTCTGGCACATCACCTTTGACGATCTTTTGTGCTAGGCCTTCGACGATGGCGGTCTTACCGACACCTGCCTCTCCCAACAACACAGGATTATTTTTGGTTCGACGCGAAAGTGTTTGAATTACGCGGTCTATCTCATCCTTTCTTCCGATAACGGGATCGAGCTTACCTTCACGGGCAAGGGCAGTCAAATCCCTTCCAAATGCATCCAACGCAGGGGTTTTCGTTTTCGGCGGAGCTGAAGGTTGACCGAAACCAGGCGTTGCTGAACCAAGCAAAGACATTACCTCCTGCCTAACCCTGTTTAAATCTAATCCTAAATTTGACAGCACTTGACTTGCTACCCCTTCACCCTCTCTAATCAATCCAAAAAGGAGATGCTCAGTCCCAATATAATTGTGCCCTAAATTTCTCGCCTCATCCGTCGCAAGTTCAATGACCTTCTTCGCCTTCGGTGTAAATGGTATGTCACCCGAAACAACGGTTGGAGGCCCCGGTTGAACTAACTTCTCTACTTCAAGGCGAATTGCCTCGAGGCTTAACCCTAAGTTCTGCAAGACAGCAGCAGCAACCCCTTCGCCCTCTTTTATTAGGCCCAGCAAAATATGCTCTGTGCCAATATAATCGTGATTGAACCTCTTGGCTTCCTCTTTCGCCAAGATAACGACTTTTCTTGCCCTTTCGGTAAATCGTGAAAACATGTTCATAATACGAACCTCCTTGTAATCTATATTTTACCTCATAAACTTACTTCGAATCAACTGCGCACGCTTGGTATCTCGTTCGTCTGTAGATAATTGTTTTCCTTGTAATTTCTGCAAATGTGCCGGCTGGATTTGGATAAATAACTCGTTTAACATATTTCGGTCGATATCTTTAATTATCTCCAAATCCACGCCAAGCCTCACGTGAGAGAGAAGATCAATCGTCTCAATGCTCGTTATAATATGTGCGCTTTTCAATGTTCCATATGCGCGCCAAATCCTATCCTCTAGCAACTCCCCCTGGTTCGCAAGCAGGGATTTTCTTGCCGCATTCTCTTGTTCTATTACCTGGCGCATTATGCGCTCCAAATTATCGACTATTTCTTCCTCGGTATGCCCTAAAGTAACCTGATTTGAAATCTGAAAGAAATTTCCGTGCGCCTCGGTTCCTTCTCCATAAAGCCCTCGCGCGGTCAAGCCCAATTTCGTTATGGCGTGCAGTACTTTGTTAATCTGTTTCGTCATAACCAATGATGGCAGGTGAACCATACAAGATGCCCTTAAGCCCGTGCCAACGTTCGTCGGGCAACACGTCAAATATCCCAACTCGACCGAATATGCATAATCTAAATATCTGCCTAGTTCCTCATCGATCTTATTCGCCAATTGCCAGGTATCCTGGACGTTAAAACCAGACTGCAATATTTGAATTCTTAAATGGTCCTCCTCGTTAACCATAATGCTTATTATCTCTCGGTCACTAATCAAAACCGATTTATGCTCAGGATGTAAAATATGTTCCCTGCTTATCAGATGCCGTTCAATTAAGAATTGTTTGTCTATGGCGCTTGAGTTTCTCATCATCAAATATAAAGCGCCCTTAAAATATTCGATAGACCCATACGCCTTCTCAAAATCGGAAAGCACATCTTCCAGTTGTCTTTTATTCGCCCAGTGAGGGAAGGGATATTTAGCTAAATTTCGAGCTAACCTAATTCGAGACGACATAACAACTTCAGAATTAGGCCCAGTGCCCTTTAGCCATTCCCCTGTCTCTTTTAACAAATCATCAAGTTTCATCCTTCTTCTTCGCCTTCTTCTCCGATTCACGAATTCTATCCCTAATCTTGGCAGCCTCTTCATACTCTTCCATTTCAATCGCACGTTGCAACTTCTGCCGAAATTCTTGTAATTGCGAGATCTTAGTAACTCCGGTTACCTTCTCTAATTTAACGGTTGCCTTGCCCACATGACGGGTAGAGCCATGAATTCTCTTCAATAGAGGAATTAGACTACGTTTAAATGCGCTATAACATTCACCACAGCCGAGCCTGCCTATCTTTCTAAAATCATCGTAGGTCATTGCGCAATTAGGGCATTTTACAGATACCGCCTTCTCCGGCTCAAATTCCAAGCCCAAATCGGTAAGGCCGGCTAGGAAGTCTGCGATGCTAAAGTGCTGTTCCATCTCGATGCCTTTTTCTCGAGCGCAATTTTCGCACAGATGTATCTGGCTTACTTCATCGTCGATTATCTCGGTAAACTCGACCGTCGCCTCATTCTTTCCACAAATTTCGCAAAGCATTTTAATACCTCACCCCATCGACCTTGGTTAATTTATGAAATCTTTGGATAAGGCTCAAAGTAATCTTGCCAGGTTTTCCATTTCCAATCACTCTTCCATCGATTTTAACGACGGGGATCAGTTCAGCCGCAGTCCCGGTCAAAAAACATTCATCAGCATTAAACAGATCGTGACGCGTCAAGACCTCTTCGCAAACTGGGATCTTATTCGCCTTTGCCAAATCCATAACAGCACCTCGCGTAATCCCGCGTAGCGACCCAATATAGATCGGAGGCGTAAGAAGAACCCCTCGTTTCACGATAAAGATATTGACACCCGTGCATTCTGCGACATACCCTTCAGAATTCAACATAACCGCTTCCTCCACACCCGCATTAATCGCTTCTATCTTCGCCAAGATATTATTTAAATAATTAAGCGATTTAATCTGTGGGTTCAGCGCCTCCGGGATATTCCTCTGCGTGGGGACTGTAATTATTTCCATCCCCTGCTTGTAGAATTTCTCGGAATACAATGCGATCTTATCGGTGATGATAATAACCGTTGGCTTTGGGCATTTTCTCGGATCTAATCCTAAATCGCCAATGCCCCTTGTAACAATTAATCTGATATAAGCATTTTTTAATTTGTTAGCGCGCAGTGTTTTCTTGACCGCTTCTATCAACTCCTCCTTAGGTATTGGGATCTCTAACATAATCGAATGAGCAGACTGATAGAGTCTATCGATGTGCTCCTTTAATTTAAAGATAAGCCCATCGTAAGTACGAATGCCTTCAAAAACGCCATCCCCATAAAGCAGCCCATGGTCGAAAACCGAAACCTTCGCATCTTCTTTCGCAACTAACTTATCATCGATATAAATTTTAAGCACCATAAATCCTCCCGTCTTTGATATGTAAAACCACCCCTGCCTTTTCAGATATTTCTGCTTCGTGAGTAACTATTATCATCGTCATCTTTCGTTTTCGGTTTAAATCCCACAACAAATCCAAAATGTGCTTGCCCGTCTCGGAATCCAAATTTCCCGTCGGCTCATCGCATAACAAAATCTCTGGGTCGTTTATGAGCGCCCGCGCTATAGCAACGCGTTGTTGTTCTCCGCCAGATAACTGGTTAGGACGATGATGTAAACGCTCGTCTAACCCAACTGCGGTCAAAATCTCAATCGCCTTCTTACGGCTATCTCTTAAGTTGCCGTTCTTTGACCTTATCAATAATGGCAATGCCACATTTTCTAACGCATCGAACTCCGGCAATAGATGATAAAATTGAAATACAAATCCAATTTTTTTATTCCTCAATTTTGCCCGTTCACGTTCGCTGATAGAATATATATTAACGCCGTCTACGAAAACCTCTCCCTCTGTCGGAGAATCGAGCCCACCTAACAGATGTAATAACGTCGATTTGCCAGCACCGGACGGCCCCAGTATAGCAAAGGCCTCGCCTTCCTTAACCTCCAAGTCAATCCCTTTCAAAACATGTAACTCGCTTGCACCAATTTTATAAATTTTATGCAGCCCCTTCGCCTCAAGCATTTATTCGTACCTTAATGCATCGACCGGATTTAATCGTGATGCCTGCCAAGCGGGATAAATACAAGATAACAAACTTATCATAAGTGCGGCGATCACTATTACAACCGTATCGCCAAATTGCACATCTACGGGAAATCTATCGATGTAATAAATATCCCTCGGAAGTTGTATGAACTGATATTTCTCCAAAAGATAAGAAAGCCCTAAGCCACTTGCCACCCCTAAAATGGTCCCTATAGTGCCTATCAAAAAACCCTCCAACGTAAATATCGCCATGATCGAGCGATTCGTAGCCCCTATGGCCTTTAAGATGCCGATGTCCTTTGTCTTTTCCATCACGACCATTATAAGGGTGCTTATGATATTGAGGCATGCTACGATGATTATCAAAGATAATATTACAAACATCGCCAA
Organism: Candidatus Omnitrophota bacterium; assembly: GCA_043821025.1. Taxonomy (GTDB): domain Bacteria; phylum Omnitrophota; class Gorgyraeia; order Pluralincolimonadales; family CAZUZR01; genus JBDRDF01. The sequence goes on along the minus strand of JBDRDF010000003.1, from coordinate 7,880 downwards.
TTTCTCCAGCTTAAGCGCAGCGAATAAACTCCTGTTCAAATCCATCCAGCTCCTGACACAATACGGAAAACCCAATTCCCTCTGCATCCTCATCTTCAGGCCTTCAGCAAGATATACATCGTCGATTTTAACTCCGACTCCGCCAACCTTAGTTTCCATTCCATATAATTCCTGTGCTTTCCTTAACTCTACAAATGCCAAATTCAAATCGTAATCATACATCCCAGAATTGAAAATCCCAACGACCTTGAAATTCCTAATCTTTCCATCGAACGGCGAAATTATCGGAACCGCATCACCGACATCTAAATTAAATTTATTCGCAAATTCTGACCCTATCAAAATCTCTTCTCCTTTTAAATTCTTGATAGAACCTTTCTTTATGTATTCGCCAATTCGAGTTACTTTTATCTCTTCGCTTGGCGTTATTCCCCTTAATATTATGCTGTTCGTTTGATTTCCGTACACAATTAAAACCTGCCCGTTCAAAAAGGGCGAGGCCGCAATGACATGAGGAAAGACATTTATCCTTCCAATTACCGAGTTAGGGTCTTCGATCCCGCCTTCCTTTTCTATAACCAAATGGGAATTGGTCCCGACGATCTTATCGCGCAGGTCATTGTCAAAACCAGTCATAACGCCGATTACAACGATGAGCGCGCAGACGCCTACTGCCACACCCAATATAGAGATCGTACTTATAATCGATATAAATTTCTCTTTTCTTTTCGCAAGTAAATATCGTAGGCTTACAAAGTATTCGTAACGCATTTTTCGTGATTATTTTTCCGGCTTTAATTGTGGGAAGAGAATCACTTCCTTAATGGAGTCGCAGTTCGCAAACAACATCGCAAGTCTATCTATGCCGATTCCTAAGCCCCCTGCGGGCGGCATCCCATACTCCAGTGCATGGATAAAATCCTCATCCACCGCTTTTGTCTCAACATCCTCTTCGACTTGTTCCTCAAATCTCGCCTTTTGCTCAAACGGATCGTTTAACTCCGAATACGCATTTGCTAGTTCATGCCCACCGATAAATAATTCGAACCTCTCCGCTAAATCAGGAATATCTTGTTTTCTCTTCGACAACGGACAAAGCCTCGCCGGATAATCTACAACAAAAGTGGGCTTTACCAATTTCGGTTCGACGAACTTCTCGAAGATTTTGTTGACAACCTCTTCCTCGAGCTTCGTCTCCTCGATTTCGAGCCCCAACCCTTTTGCAACGCGCCTTATATCTTTCTGTGCCTTATAATCTATTCCGGCGTATTTGGTAACTGCCTCGTGAAATGTCAACTTAGCCCATGGAGGGGAAAGTTCGATCTCTCCATCTTTATAGGCGACTTTGTATTTTCCAAAAATATGTTTTGCAGCATCTAGGATTAACCCTTCAGCCAACTCCATCATATCCTGATAATTGGCATAAGCCGCATAAACCTCCAACATTGTAAATTCAGGATTGTGTCGCGGGGAAATCCCCTCGTTTCTAAAATTCCTGTTTATCTCATAAACCTTTTCAAATCCCCCGACCAAAAGCCGCTTAAGATAAAGTTCGGGAGCAATCCTCAAATATAAATCTAGCCCAAGCGCTTCATGATGTGTTTTAAAAGGCCTTGCTGTTGCTCCCCCAGGAAGAGGTTGCATCATCGGCGTCTCAACTTCTAAAAATCCCTTTCCGTCGAGGAAAGTCCTTATTCGCGAGACCAAGCGGCTACGCAGTTCAAATATCTCTTTGACCTCTTTATTGACGAGCAAATCCAGATACCTTTGCCTATACCTTAATTCTATATCCTTTAGGCCATGCCACTTCTCCGGCAAAGGTCGGATAGATTTGGAAAGGACTGTAATTTCAGATACATTTATCGTCGGTTCTTGGGTCCTCGTCTTAAAGGTCTTGCCCTTTAAACCCACTATGTCGCCGATATCTAAATTTTCAAAGACCCAATATCCATCATTGCCAACGACATCGCTTTTTATGTAACCTTGAATCTTTCCTGTCGAATCTTTTATATCTATAAAACTGGATTTTCCATGGGAACGTATCGCCATTATACGTCCTGCGATGCTAACTTCTTTGCCTTCTTCAAAATTTTGGATTAAGTCCTTGATATCACAGGACCTACTGTACTTGCCTCCGTAAGGATTTATGCCTTTATCTTTTAGGGCTTCTAGCTTTTTAATCCTCTGTTTTATTATCTCGTTTACTTCTTCCACCTTTTCGCCTCAAATTTATATAATTATAGATAAAATAAAAGGTTAAGTCAAACAAAAAAGCCCCGATACAGACCCAGGCAAACAGATCGCCATGCTTTGAATAAAAGGTCGTGCCTTTAATTGGCACTATTTCAGCCGTAGCGTAACCTGAGACAAAAATCCGTTCTCCCCTTAAGTCCTTTACGCTTTCTACAACCTTTCCCTTTTGGTCTATAAAACATGAATAGCCGGTGTTAGCACTTCTTACGAGGTTCATCCTATTTTCTATGGCTCTAAAAACGGATGCCTGCGCATGTTGATAAGGCGCCCCGGTCTTCATAAACCAGGCATCATTTGTGATATTGACCATAAAGTCAGCGCCATTTTTTACAAACCCTCTCACCAGCTCTGGTAATATATCCTCAAAACAAATTAAGACCCCGAACTTCGCCTTCACGTCTTTTTCGATTGGAACTTCGAATATCGTATATTCTTTTCCTGGCGAAAAGTCCTCACCGACGTCGTATCTCTCCCTAACAAAAGAGAAGATGCTATCTCCAAAAGGAACATATTCGCCGAAGGGCACCAAGTGCAATTTATCGTAACGTCTTAAGATTTTGCCATTGTTCGAAATCAAAACTGCGCTGTTAAAATACGCACCCCTTCCTTCATTCACTTGCGTCGGAGTCCCAACCAATAAATATGTATTTAACCCCTTCGCTAAATTTGAGATTTTTTTAAACAAGTTCTCGTCTTTTTCCAAATATCCGGGCACAGATGTCTCAGGCCATATTATTAAATTTGGGCCATCCTTCGCCGCCTCTTTGGTAAGCCGTATATGGCTCTCTAAAATATCTTCTTCGTACTTTTCATCCCACTTTCGATATTGGGGGATATTTGCTTGAAGGACCGAAATCCTTAACGTCGGACCCTTAAATTTCTGATCCATCCTGAAAAATCCATACATCACTACAACGATCAACATTATGACCAAAAACGATAAATACCGTGGGTCGGGACGAAAACCCTTTACTTTCTTTTTTATCTTCGATGAAATTAGTACATTTGTAAAAACGATCAAAAATGTGACGCCGTATACCCCTGTCATATCGGCTATCTGTATAAACGGCAGATTCTCCCATTGAGTATATCCCAAAAGCGCCCAGCCAAAACCGGTAAATAAGTGGCTGCGCAGATACTCCAAAGCTACCCACAAACCGCTTACGAAAACCGCATATCTTATCCGTGGCTTTGGAAATTGAACCAACAACAGATCCACGCCAACCGCAAAAGCGCCGAAATATAAAGCGAGGTAAAGGACCAATGCTACTGCGCCTATTATCGCAACATAAGAAACCCAATATATCGTCGCGCCAAAGAATAGGAGACCGGTTATGTAACCTGTCAAAAATGCTTGGCCTAACCTTTCGCCTTTTATAGCGATCAATAGCGGAATTAAGGCGAACCACGCTAAAAACGCGAAATTAAAAATCGGAAAGGCAAGCGTCAATAAAAACGCTGAGAGTAAAGGTAGTAATATTAAGCGCCGCAACATTTCTTATATTTTTTTCCGCTTCCACAAGGACAGGGGTCATTGCGCCCGACTTTAGGAACTGCCCTCTGATATGGCGCCTGTTTTATATCCGAAACAGTCGGTTCGCGTGGGATCGGCATCGGCCCTTCGGCCTTAAGGCCCCTCGCTGCCAATGGTTGTAATTCAGGATGTATAAATTCACGAGGAACTGCCTCAAAAACTCTTCTCAGCTTTTCTTCTCTAACGACCTGCACTCTGAATATAAATTCCAAGGCATCCTCTTTTATCCTATTCATCATCTCTTCAAACATAAGATAGGCTTCGTTCTTGTATTCGATTAGAGGATCTACCTGTCCGTAGGCCCTTAAACCTATTCCTTCCTTGAGGATGTCTATCGCGTATAAATGGTCTTTCCATTTCGAATCAATCATATCCAATAGAATCGTCTTCTCTATATGCCTCATTGCATCAGCGCCAAAGACAGATTCTCTCTTTTCGTAAGATTGATTTATAACTTTAAATATCTCTTCTCTAATCTCCTCTCTTGATAATTTAAAGAATTCCTCACGGTCCATTGGAAGCGCCACAGCAAATTTCGTATGCAACCATTCGGAGAAACCATCTTTATCCCATTCGTCTTTATGGACTTTTTCGTTTAGATATACATCCATTGCCGAATCCAACGTATCTTCTATCATCGCGAAGATATACTCTTTTAAATTTTTTCCCTCGAGTATCGCCCTTCTCTCAGCATAGATGACTTCCCTCTGTTTATTCATCACATTATCGTATTCCAACAATTGTCTTCTGATTTCGAAATTGTGCGCCTCAACTCGCTTCTGCGCGGTCTCGATCGCCTTCGTAACCCACGGATGTTCGATCTCCTGACCTTCCTCCATCCCAAGTTTATCCATTATGAGTTTGATTCTATCTGCCCCGAAGATTCGCAATAAATCGTCCCCTAAAGAAAGATAAAATCTCGATGAGCCGGGGTCTCCTTGGCGACCTGACCTCCCTCTTAATTGATTATCTATTCTGCGCGCCTCATGCCGTTCCGTGCCAAGCACGTGTAAGCCGTCGAGCTCAACCACTTTTTTGTGCTCATCCTCAACTTTGGTTTTTATCTTAGTTAGTAATTCCTCTTTTTCTTTTGGATCTGCATCCTTAGGGTCTATGTCTTTCTGCTCGAAGATATCATTGACCATATATTCGGCATTGCCACCTAATAAGATATCGGTGCCACGCCCAGCCATGTTCGTCGCAATTGTAATCGTATTTAATCGGCCTGCCTGAGCAACTATATGTGCTTCCATCTCGTGATATTTAGCGTTTAAAACCTGATGGGAAATCCCGCGCCTCTTTAACATTTGACTTAATCGCTCGGATTTATCGATCGATATCGTGCCAACTAAAACAGGCCGTCCCTTTGAGTACAATTCGGCGATCTCATCAACTACTGCTTCAAATTTTTCCCTTTCGGTCTTATAAACGCAATCGGAATAACTTGTGCGGATCAAAGGCCTGTTCGTCGGAATTACAACTACATCCAATTTATAAATCTGATGAAACTCGTTCGCCTCCGTCGCTGCGGTTCCTGTCATCCCTGCTAATTTATCGTACATCCTAAAATAATTCTGGAATGTAATCGTCGCCAAGGTCTGGTTTTCCTGCTCTATTCGAAGGCCTTCCCTTGCCTCAATCGCCTGATGTAGCCCATCTGACCACCTCCTCCCAGGCATCATTCGGCCGGTGAATTCGTCGACGATTATAACCTCGCCATCTTTAATCACATAATCTACATCCAATTTATATAATTCCTTGGCAAGTAGCGCTTTTTCTGTACAATGTTTCTCCTCCATCGATTCGATGTTATGGAGATTTTGCAAGTTCCAAGCGGAGGCCGCCTTAGCTTCGCCTTCTTCTGTTAAATAAACTGTATGGGCCTTTTCATCGACGATATAATCCCCTGTTTCAACCTTCGTCTCCTCATCGCGCGTGCCTTTTACAAATCCTTTAACTATCGAAGCCGCTTTATGATATTTATCCGTAGACTCCTCGGCTGGGCCTGAGATGATAAGCGGAGTCCTCGCTTCGTCGATTAAAATTGAATCCACCTCGTCCACAATCGCGTAATGTAAATGACGCTGAACCATATCTTCCAATCTGTATTTCATATTATCGCGAAGGTAATCGAATCCAAATTCATTATTAGTCCCGTAAGCTATGTCGCAGGCATAAGCCTCCTGCCTCTCTGTGTCGTTCATATCATGCTGGATTACACCGACCTTCAAACCTAAAAATTCATAAATCGGGCCCATCCAATATCTATCGCGTTTTGCAAGATAATCGTTGACGGTAATAATATGGACGCCGTAGCCGGATAGCGCATTTAAATATGCCGCCAAAGTCGCAACCAGGGTCTTGCCCTCACCTGTAGCCATCTCCGAAATTTTGCCTTCATGAAGCACAACGCCACCCATAAGCTGCACATCAAAATGGCGCATATTTATCGTCCTCTTTGCGGCCTCACGTACTACGGCAAATGCCTCGGGCAGGAACTCATCTAAAACATCCTGCTCGATCTTTCGCCTCTCTTCTTTCAAAAGTTCTGATAAATCATAATCCTTTAATTTTGCGTTTACCCTCGCCTTAAATTCATCTGTTTTGGCACGAAGTTCCGAATCGGAAAGCGAAGATATTTTTGGCTCGAGCCCATTTATCAAATCGACCTTAGGCGCAAGCCGTTTAAGCTCCCTTTCATTCTGCGTGCCGATTATTTTAGATAGAATGTAATTTAACATTTTTGAATTTTCTAACATACGCCTTTATGAATTCATCAAATTCGCCATCCAAAACCTGATTTACCTTCGCTGTCTCATATTCTGTTCGATGGTCTTTTACCATATTATATGGATGCATAACGTATGAGCGAATTTGGCTTCCCCACTCGATCTTCTGTTTTTCGACATAAAGCGACTTCAATTTTTCCTCTTCCTCTTTCCTTTTTCTTTCGCATAATCGCGCCCGAAGCACTTTTAGAGCTGTCTGCTTATTTTTATACTGCGAGCGTTCATTTTGGCATTGGACGACGATCCTTGTCGGTATATGCGTTATCCTAACCGCGGAATCCGTGGTATTGACGCCTTGGCCACCTGGTCCAGATGCGCGATATACATCTATCCTCAAAACCTTCTCATCTATTTCAATTTTTATGTCCTCCTCCACTTCGGGTATTAGATCGACGGAAGCAAATGAGGTATGCCGCCTCTTATTCGCATCGAAGGGGGAAATCCTTACCAACCTATGGACGCCTGACTCCGATTTCAAATATCCAAAAGCGTAGTCACCTTTTACCAAAATAGTAACGTTCTTAACCCCTGCCTCTTCCCCCGCAAGATAGTCAATCACATCGACTTTGTAACCTTTGGCTTTAGCCCACCTCGTATACATCCTCAATAACATCGAAACCCAGTCGCAGGATTCGGTTCCGCCAGCACCCGCGTTAATGGAAAGTATTGCGCTCGACCTATCGTGCTCTCCCGAAAAGAGAGCTTTAAATTCTATCTCGCTAATCTTTTTGGAAAGGGACTCTAATTCCTTTTGGACCTGAAGTATCGAGGGGGAATCGGTAGGTTCAATTATTTCAGAAAGTCCTTTTAACTCTTCGCATTGCTTTTTAGATTCTTCCCACGGCTCTAACTTCGATTTTAATTCCTTTAACTGCTGTATAACCTTATTCGCCCTCTGAGAATCATCCCAGAAACCAGAGGCCGACATCTGGCCTTCAAGTTCTTTTATCCTCTTCTCCTTAACATCGAGGTCAAAGATACCTCCGCAGGTTCTCTAAAGCGGCTTCAACTTCTTTTAATTTATTCTTCAATTCATCCAGCATCGTATCCTCCCTCAATGAGATTTCAGCATTTAAAATATAACAAAAAAATTATACCAGGTAAGGAATAGAAGGTCAACTGCGTTCTAAAGGACAAAATTTACTTTGTCTTTTCTTTTAAAGCAACCTCTTCTTCTACCTTTGGCTTGGTTAATTTCTCATGCTCATCTTTTGTTATCCATTTACCGTTATGATAAATAAGCCCTTTTGCCTCTTGTTCGGTGGCGAATTTTTTCCATTGTTCGCGCTCCATTTCTTGTTGTT
>JBDRDF010000002.1:0-4075 GCA_043821025.1 Candidatus Omnitrophota bacterium | reverse complement strand
ACTTTTAAGATATTCAAAATTTCCACCTGTGGATAATGTAGCGCTAGTTAAAATCGCTGTGTTCAATTTAGAAAATAGCATCTCTTTTAAAGTATCATTGATTTCTATCGGCGCACAATAAAGCGAGTCCCTCTTTGACCTCCTTCCCGCAACTTCCGCCCAGTAAACATAGCCCTCCAGCATTTGGGTCAAAAACGCAGAAAGTGCCGCGCTTAAACCTGCGGTTCTGTTTAGATAGTACTTTATATCTACCTATTCCTCTTTCGATTTTGCCCGTTTTAATCTCTCGGTTAAAAAATCGGTGAGGACCTTAAGTGAATCCGATAAATTATCCTCTATAAAATTCGGTTCCCTTACCCTCCTTATGTTGTCTTCGCCCAGCCAATCCAAAACCGAACTAAAAAATTCCCCTGCGTCTTTTCTTATCCTTAATACAAGTTCTTTCCCCTCGCCGTCTTTTATCGACGCTAAAAAACCTTTCTTTTTTGACGGATTATATAATGAATCCAACAAGTACTTCAATTTAAAATTGGAAACCTCAAACCCTAAATGCTCCGTCGCAACATCTTCGATTGTGTGCGCCTCGTCGAAGACCACGCATTCGTAATTCGGCAGGAACGCATATTCTGACCTGCGAAGCGATAAATCTGAAAAGAAGAGATGATGGTTTACTACTAAAAGGTTGGATTCATCCATTGCCTTCCTTGCCCTCTGAAAGAAACATTCTTGACGGTATGGACATTTTTTTCCTAAACAAGCATCGTAATCAGAACATACCTTGTCCCATACTTTTCCGCTTGGCTCTTTGTCGAAATCCGAAAGCGAGCCATCATCGGTTACTTTTGACCATGCCAGTATCTTTTCTAAATCACCAAGTTCTTCCTTCGACTCAAACAGGTCTGATTTAGACGAAAAGGCGCGATTCAATCTCCTTGTGCAGAGGTAATTTGCCCTTCCTTTTACTAACGAAGCTTTAAACTCAAAAGGGAGGATAGATTTTAGGAAAGGTATATCTTTTTTGACGAGTTGTTCCTGAAGGCTTATCGTATTCGTGGAGACAATCGCTTTTTTATTTGACCCAACTGCGAAATCTATGAGCGGTACCAAATAAGCGAATGATTTACCAACACCTGTGCCCGCTTCTACTATAAGGTGGAACTTTTTTTCTACTGCTTCTTCAACGGATTTTGCCATATCGCCCTGCTGTGGGCGATATTCGTAATCTTTAAAAGTTGTAGATAAAAGGCCTTTCCTCCCGAAGAAGTTCGCCGCATCGATTTTGGCCTTCGGTTTTTTTGGGCTTATGCCCAGCGAGTAATTCGCTAAGATCATTTATCTTTGGCCTATGGCAAGCTCCTCTAATCGTGCTATTCTTCGTTCGATCGGAGGATGGGTGCTAAATAAAGCGAGGATGCCTCCGCCGGTAAGCGGGCTTACGGTAAACATATGAGCTGTCGTCGGATTTGCCTGCAGTGGCACTTGGCGAGAAGAATTATAAAGTTTCCTTAACGCATTAGCCAGAGAAAGTGGTCTCCCGCATAAATTTGCACCCGACTCATCAGCTAAATATTCGCGTGAACGAGAAATCGCCATTTGTATAAGCATCGCAACGATGGGAGCTATAATAGCAACAACTAATAAAAGAACCAAACGAAAAGCGCCGCCCCCTCTGCTACTTCTTCTGCCTCCCCCAAAGTAGGCTCCCCATCTTGCCATATTAGCCAGGAAGTATATTGCGCCAGCAATCGTCGCCACTATAGTCGAAATTAAAATATCCCTATTTCTAACATGGGCTAACTCGTGCGATAATACACCTTCTAATTCGTCGTCGTTTAAAAGGCGCATTACACCCTCTGTTACTGCAACGGCTGCATGCTTGGGATTCCTTCCAGTTGCGAATGCGTTAGGCGTCGGTTGAGGGATTACATAAATTCTCGGTTTGGGTAAATCTGCTTTTTGAACCAAATTCTCGACTATCCTGTGAACCTTCGGCGCGTCCTGTGCAGAAACTTCTTTTGCCCTGTACATCATAAGCACGATTTTGTCAGAAAACCAATAGGCAAAGAAATTCATCACAAACGCGAAGATAAAAGCAACTATCATACCGTTTGGCCCACCGATAAGCCGCCCAATGAAGATAAACAACAAAGTAAGTAACGTCAACAAAACCATAGTCTTTAAAGTGTTCATTTTTCTCCACCTCCTCATCTAGAGGGGACGTGTCATTTGGGGACACTCCAGTCAAAAGTGGGGTGTCCCCAAGGGGAACGTCCCTATAAATTCTTTATTTCAGAAACTTCCTTGTCAATCAAATGCGCAACTTCCGATAACTCTTTTATCGCATTATCGACCGCCTTCTTAAAATAGATGGCGCCGGGATGCCTCTCTCCTAACTCAACGAGCCTCGCGCCCATATCTATCAAATCAAGATACATCTGTTTCAATTCCTGAGCATCCCTGTAATTCTTAAATTTCCTATTTAAACATGTTGTGAGCTCCTTTTTATCCTCCGGCGCAATCCGTATTGTCCTAACCCCTATTCCGGGATAATATGTAGGATTCTTATGTTTATCCGCAATCCAGACGACCCGCCCTACTAAATTAATTGTATGCGAAATCGAAGGTAGCAAAATTTCTAAATCTAATTCCTTCCCAAGCCTAAACGGCCTGTCCGTCTTTAAGAATAATCCGTGCTGAGCTATATTCCTTGTTCGAAGAAAATATGCTTTGACTCCGCCGCCTTTTCCGCTTTTAATATGCCATTTGACTTCTATATCTAATGCCAATCGGCGGTATTGTCGTTTATATGAAGCCATAACATTTCCCTTCCTATTGATTTAGGTTGTGGACTTTTTCGATCAATGCCCTCATTAAATTATGATCCTTCTTCCCCGGAACATGCTCCACCGCGCTGGATACATCTATCGCATAAGGCACCACCTTCTGAATTGCCTCCTCTACGTTTTCAATCCCGATTCCACCCGCCAAGATTATCGGTTTTCCGCATTCCTTCGCCTTAACCGCTAAGCCCCAATCGAATTTAATCCCAGTGCCTCCGCGCTTTCCTTGAACAAATGAGTCTAAGAGAAATGCTTCGGTATCATATTTATTCAAAAGACCTAAACTTCTATCGCCGCGAATCCTGATCGCCTTTATTATCTTATATTTTCCTTTAAATTCTCTACAATATTCAGGGCTTTCGTCGCCGTGAAATTGGATACATGAAAGATTGCAATCCCTTGCGATATTGCGAACTCTTTTTGCTTCCTCATTTACAAATACCCCGACTGTAACAACATAGGGCGGCAATTCCATAATTATAGATTTCGCTGCTTCGGGAGTAACCTGACGAGGGCTTTTCGCAAAGACAAAACCTATCGCATCTGCGCCGTAGCTGCTGGCGGCATACGCATCTTCGTAATTTGTTATTCCGCATATCTTGACTTTCACGCCCATCCCATTACCCTTTTCATTTCAGCGGCTATATCGCCTGCCGTCATAAATGCTTCGCCAATCAACACCGCTTTCACGCCCCTTTCCCCAACCCTTTTTACATCTTCGTAATCGCTGAAACCGCTCTCTGAAACGATGATTTTATCTTGCGGGATTTTAGGCGCTAACTCAAGCGTAGTCTCTAAATCAACTTCAAAAGTCGTTAGGTTTCTGTTATTTATACCTATGATTTCGGCGGCGGTACCAAGCGCCTTATCTAGGTCACGCTCGTCGTGCACCTCAACCAAAACATCCATTCCCAATGACTTCGCTTCATTATATAAACCCCTTAACATGCCTTTATCCAATATAGAGGCTATAAGCAAAATGGCATCGGCGTTTGCCAGCGCCGATTCATAAACTTGATATTCTGATATTATAAAATCTTTTCTTAAAACCGGCAAGCCCACGGCGTCTCTTACGATGTTCAAATGTATAAGGTTGCCTTGAAAATATTTATCTTCCGTAAGGACTGAAATCGCTGCTGCTCCATTTTCCTCATAAATTTTTGCGATCTCTTTCTAAGTTACTTAACCACATTCTGCGACGTCACTGGATTAAGCATTTATGATATCTTCTCATG
>JBDRDF010000001.1:0-16174 GCA_043821025.1 Candidatus Omnitrophota bacterium | reverse complement strand
CAAAGATCAGAAAATTTAGAAATAAAAAAGGCATCGAAGACGATGCCTTTTTTCTTCGGATTCTACTTACATCCTCTTCTATTAAAAATTACCCAAATTTGTCAAAGAGTTTTCTCAAACTCTCCTTCTCTCCCTTTTGGTCAAAGAAGCTTTTCTTCCCAAAATATAAGTATATCACGCTTCAAACCAATTGTCAAGAGATTTCTGAAACCTAGCTTCTTTCCTTTTTGGTGACCTCATTTTATAACACGGAATATAGAATTTGTCAAGTATTTTTTACTAATGCTCGAGAAAACGATATCTATCAAGTATTAACTTTATTGTATCCACGTACTTCGCCACTTCAACCGGAGTCCTTTGGTTCCTAATAATATCTTGAATACCTTTATCCAACTCTTCGGTAACCTTGCTATTTTCATAACTGGAAAATAACTTTGGATGTATGATGTTGTCCATATCGTCGGCGAAGCCCCTTAATTTTGCAGGGATGTAAAATATGGCGCCCTTATTGACCGGGAGATTATATGTAACCCTAGCTAAATATGTCTGCTGTTTTTCAGCGGTCAACCACTTTAGAAAGTCTATAGCTTCTTTTTTATTTTTGGATTTGGCATTTACTACAAACGGCGCCCCAACGCCACCCCATATCTTCATCGGATATTTATTAGATAATTGCGGCGGCGTAAATACTTCGTAGTTAAGGCCTGGGTTCATCTTTCTGTATACGTTCACGCACCAGGATCCATTGAAGGCCATAGCCGCCTGCGAATTGGCAAAAATTCTCTCCGCCTTCTTATTATCCAATGAAGTTATATCATCCACCAACATGCCAGCATCCCTCATCTCTTCGAATAATTGCAAGATGCGTAACCACTCGGGAGCAGTATAGGAAATATAACCTTTGGTTGTCTGCGCTACTCTCTCTTCACCCATAAGGTTGAAGGCATAATTGCTAGCGAAACAATCTATCAGCCAAAGTTCTCCCCACCCGCTAACAAATGCAGGTATCCCAGCCCGCTTCAACTTCTTGCCATATTCTATGAACTCCTCCCAGGTCCTTGGCGGAGATTCAGGATCGAGGCCGGCTGTTTTGAATAGGTCCTTGTTATAAACCATTTGTATGTTATTTACATCTATCGAAATCCCATAAATTCCGGGCTTAACATTTTGTTCGTTATCTGGGAGAAATTCATTTTCGGATATAACCATTTCTAAAAATTGCTCGTTCCATTCGCCTCCATTTGCGTTTAGTTCGTCGGACAGATCAAGGACATGTCCAGATTTTATAAAAGTAGAAAATTCCCAGACGCCGCCCAACATCCCATAGATATCTGGCAACCTACGCGTTACCGCAGCAAATCTAATTTTTTTGGCATATCTATCTGATGGGATACATAACACGAATTTCGCTTTAATACCCGCCTCGTTGAAATACATTTTAGATAAGACATTAAAAGCATCTTGCCTATCTGCCATCCAATGCCAGATGACTATCTGCTTTGGCCCTGGTGCACAACCGCTTAACATCGCCGCCTGCACAAACAAAAAAATTAGCCCAATCAAGATGGGGCTAATTTTTAATCTATCCCTTAAATTTTTCATCTTCAGTTCAATTAATTTTTTAGCACTAATTTAACGAAGTTCCTTTTACCCGACTGAAGTATCATTCCATTTTTTATTTTGACTTCTAAATTTGCGTCTTCTATTCTGGCCCCATCGATCTTTACGCCGCCCTGTTCAATGAGCCTTCGGCCATCGCTATTTGTAGACGCCAATTTTGTGAGGACCAGCAATTTTACCACCCATAACTTTCCGTCCTTAAGCATCTCTTTCGACAATGCGAATTCCTTAACATCTTCGGGAATCTCTTTTTCCTTAAAGACCTTCCTAAAATTGTCGGCCGCTTTTATCGCTGCATCTCTTGAGTGATAAGTTTCGACTAACATCGACGCCAAACGAGACTTTACGTCTTTTGGATGGGCGCTTCCATCTTTTATTCCCTCTTTTAAACCCTCGATCTCGCCTAATGGAATATCGGTTAAAAGTTCGTAGTAGGAAAACATAATCTCATCCGATATCGACATGACCTTTCCGTGGATTTCGTCGGCAGATTCGTTTATGCCGATATAATTACCGTAAGATTTCGACATCTTCTGAAAGCCGTCTGTCCCAACCAGAAGCGGCATAGTTATTACCACCTGAGGTTCCTGTCCGTAAGCTTGCTGGAGATCCCGACTAACTAACATATTAAATTTTTGGTCTGTCCCACCCATCTCCACATCGGACTCCAATTTTACGGAATCATAACCCTGCATAAGAGGATAAAAAAGTTCCAAAAAACTTATGGGCTTATTCTCTTTTAATCTCTTTTGAAAATCATCTCTCTCTAAAAGGCGAGCAACCGTATATCGTTGGGCAAGTTCAACAAACTCTTCAAAACCGAAAGGTGTAAGTGGCGTCAATTCCAATTTCAGCATAGGATGCTTAGAAAACCACTGGCTGTTGTGCTTACGCTCAAATACTTTTGGGTCTTTGGTGTTTAAAATCTTGCTAACCTGTTCTTCATAAGTTCTCGCATTCGTATCCACCTCATCCCAGGTAAGCGTTTTTCGTGTCTGAGATTGACCCGAAGGATCGCCCACCAAAGCAGTGGCATCTCCGATAAGAAAGACCACCTTATGCCCGAGATCCTGAAATTGTCGCAATTTTCTCAAAAGCACCGTATGCCCCAAATGAATATCCGGTACCGTCGGGTCAAAACCAGCTTTAATTATTAACGGTTTTCCCTTCTTTAATTTCTCAATTAATTCGCCTTCAGAAATTATCTCAACAGCGCCGCGCTTTATGATTTCCAGTTGTCTCTTTATCTCCTTTTCATCCATTTCTACACCTTTAGGCTCAACGCTATCCTGCGTTCGGCATCGTCGACGCGCAAGACTTTAACATTAACCTTATCCCCAACTTTGTAGGCCTGTTCTAAATTTGCGGATTTTTCGATTGGGATTTCAGAAACATGGGCTAAACCTTCTAAATCTGGCGCTAATTCCACAAACAAACCGAAGTTCGTAATCTTAGTGATAGTCCCCTCAACCAAAGTATCGGGTTTAAACTTCGCCGCAAATTCAGGCCACGGGTCTTGAACGAGCTGCTTCATTCCCAAAGACAACTTCCTGTTTTCCGTATCAACGGATAGCACAACCGCATCTATTTTTTGTCCCTTCTTTAATACTTCCGACGGATGATTTATCTTTCTCGTCCAAGAGATATCACAGTTATGCAACAGACCGTCTATGCCTTCCTCCAATTCTATAAACGCGCCGTAATCGATAAAGGACCGCGCCTTGCCTTTAACCTGCGTGCCAACCGGATATTTGTTCACAACTTCTGCCCAAGGGTTTACCTCCGTCTGTTTAATACCAAGCGCTATCTTCTGATTTTCTTTATCGATATTTAATACCACTGTCTCTATTGTATCGCCGATTGCTAAAACTTCCGAAGGGTGTCCTATCCTCTTAGTCCACGAGAATTCAGAGATATGAACCAAACCCTCGATCCCTTTTTCTAATTCTACAAATGCGCCATAGGGCACTATATTAACGACCTTGCCTTTGACCCTACTTCCGATGGGATATTTAGATTCAACCGCCTCCCAGGGATTTGGTGTCTTCTGTTTTAAGCCCAACGAAAGTTTGCCGGTAGTTTTATCGATGCCTAATAATATAACTTCGATCTTATCTCCTACCGCCAATATCTCGCTTGGATGCGAAACCCTGCCCCAGGACATATCGGTTATATGAAGCAGACCATCTACATCGGGCGCAATGTTGATAAATGCGCCGAAGTCGGTTATATTCTTCACCACGCCTTGGACGAGCTGTCCGGCCTTTAACTCATCCATAACTTTAACTTTGGCTTCTCCTTTTTCTCTTAATATGGCGTCCTTTCTTGAAACAACGATGTTCCTCCTTGGTTTATTTATTTTGATTATCACAAAATTTAGGGACTGTCCCAATAGTTGATTCAAATTGCCAAAGCCTTTCAAGAATACCTGGCTGGCAGGCAAGAATGCCTCAACTCCTATGTCGACGGTTAACCCACCTTTGACTTTCTTTGCAACCTTGCCGGTTACCATGTCACCTTCTTTATGCTCTGCTGCGACCTTCTCCCAACCCTGTAGCCGTTCCGCTTTCCTCTTGGACAGAACTATCATCCCTTCTTCATTCTCTTTGGATTCGATGAGGACTTCTATTTCATCGCCGATTTTTATCGTCCCTGGGTCAGAAAATTCATCGACAGATATAATGCCCTCCGATTTATACCCCACGTCGATCAATATCTCTTTTGATGTAATGCCCACTACCTTGCCCTTTATAACCTCCCCTTCTTTTACATCCCTTAAGGTCTCTTCATAAATCTTTGACATATCTTGCCCGTCGGCAGACAGGTCGATGGGTTTTTCATCCATCATCTCTTAAACAGCCCCTTTCCTTTCAGATTTTAATTTCTTTTTTTATTGCGCCGAATCCTTCAAACGTTTAATCTCGTCCATAACGTAATTCGCTAATTCTTCGCACGCTTCTTTTTTGTCGTTTGGAAGAGTTAATTTCTTCGGTTCTATTATCTTACCGAAATAAACCGAGATCGACTTTGGTTTAATAAAGCGCGCGCCCTTTGGCAACGCCTCTCTTGTACCTTTAATATAAGCCGGTAAAATTGGAACATCTGCAGTAATGCTTAAAAAACCAACTCCTGACTGTGGCGTTCCTAATTCTCCTGTTTCGCTTCTTCTTCCTTCTGGAAATATCAGAAGTACCTGCCCATTTTTAAGTCGCTCAATCGCTTCTTTAAACGCGCTCGGATCTATTCCGCCTCTTCTTACTGGGAATGCATTTGATGCCCTGATGAGCGCGCCAAACGCCCAATTATTAAATAGATCGTGCCGTGCCATAAAATGCAACGCCCGAGGAGAAGCAGCGCCGAGTGCGGGGGGATCTAAATAACTTAGATGATTACTCGCTAAAATAAAAGCTCCTTTCTTAGGAACATTGCCTCTGCCGTAAACCTTAAGCTGAAATACTATCTTTACGAACAGCGCTACAAACAGTTTAGCTATTAAATAGAACATAAAGATTATTTATTGTCGATGTAACTTAACACCTTATTGACAACCTCTTTTATAGTTAAATTGCTCGTATCTATATAAATCGCGTCATCCGCTTTCTTCAGAGGACCTATCGAACGAGTAAGGTCGCTTTCGTCGCGGTCTTCCAAATCTTTTTTAACATCATCTTGCGGAATTTCTACTGCGTCCTCTTTTAACTCCTTATGACGTCGCTTAACTCTGATATCGAAAGATGCATCGATATAAAATTTTTTATCTGCGTCGGGAAATACAACTGTTCCAATGTCGCGACCCTCTAACACAACACATCCTTCCTCCCCTAACCTTCGCTGTAAAGTAACCATATGAGCGCGAACTGACTTTGCCTTTGCGATATAAGATACCACGTTAGTAATTTGGGGCCTTCGAATCTCCTGCGTTACGTCTTCACCGTCCAAATAAACCTTCAATGAGCCATTGACCTGTTTTAATTTTATATCGGTTGCCTTGGCTAAAGCGCATAATGCGTCTTCGTCTTTAAGATCTGTGTTCGTCCTTATCGCCTTTAATGTGAGCGCTCGATACATCGCGCCCGTATCTACATATAAGTACTTGAGCCTTTGGGCGACCAATTTCGCAATCGTGCTCTTGCCCGAACCTGCGGGTCCATCTATTGCGATTATTAACCCACGCCTCAACTCAACTTCTCCCGGATGCGCTTGGATTTTGCGAACTCGCTACGTAATCTTTCTTTTCTTCCACTTTTTATAAGCGCTTTGAGTCGCGACAGAGAGCGCTCGAACCTTTCCAGTGATTTAAGGATCTGCCGTCTATTAGTAACGCAAATATCTCGCCAAACTTCTGGGTCGCTTGCGGCGATGCGAGTAACATCCTTAAGTCCCGTGGAGGCGTACTTAAGCGATTTATCGCTTATAGAATTTATAAGCGCTGCCGCAACGACGTGCGGAAGGTGGCTAACTTCGGCTACAATGTGGTCGTGTTCCTCAGGCGATTTTATAGATACTCTCGCAACGCCTAAAGACCTCCAAAATCGACTCAGTGCCTTTATGGAAGAAACTTTTGTTTTCTTCGTCTTAGTCATAATTACTGTTGCACCTTCAAATAAATCGCCTTTAGCAAAATTTACACCACGTTTCTCCGAGCCCGCCAATGGATGAGAACCTACAAACGAAATCCTATTCGGCAGAGATCTCTCCATCGCCCTTACGATTTGGCCTTTTGTGCTGCCAACATCGGTTAATATCGCACCGTCTTTTAAATTGCCGACTATCGTCTTTACGATCTTCGGAATAGAGCAAACCGGAGTTGCAATTATTACTAAATCCGCATCGGAGACTCCGCCTTTTAAATCCTTTGTCCCAATATCAATCGCACCGCATCTTAAAGCTTTTTGTATCGATGAACGCCTTCTTCCGATTCCTATAACAGAACGCGCCAGCTTTCTCTTTTTTATAGCGAGCCCAAGTGAACCACCAATTAAGCCCACTCCAATTATCGCTACCTTTTTAAATGTCACGTCCAACCGCCTTCGCGATGGTCTTCAATTCTTTCATTAACTTATCGAAGTTCTCGGGAAGCAACGACTGGAGTCCGTCTGATAAAGCCTCTTCAGGCTTTGGGTGCACCTCGATTAAAAGGCCATCGGCACCAGCTGCTACAGAGGCCTTTGCCATTGGCCCCACATAGCCCCATTTACCCGTGCCATGACTTGGGTCGACAATGACAGGCAAATGAGTCCTCTTCTTTAATACCGGTATAGCGCTTAAATCTAAAGTAAAACGAGTCTCCTCCTCAAACGTCCTAATTCCCCGTTCGCACAACATCACGTTAAAATTTCCATTCGATAAAATGTATTCGGCTGACATAAGTAATTCCTTAATCGTAGATGACATACCGCGCTTCAAAAGGACGGGCTTCTTCGATAAGCCGATCTCTTTTAATAGATTGAAATTTTGCATATTCCTCGCGCCGATTTGTAAGATATCGGCATACCCTTCGATTAAAGGCAAGTCGCGAATGTCCATAACTTCTGTAATTATGGGCAAACCTGTCTTCTCGCGTGTCTCTTTCAAATATTTTAAACCCTCCTCGCCTAATCCTTGGAAACTATATGGCGATGTTCGAGGTTTGAAAGCTCCACCTCGCAAGACCGCGGCCCCTGAACGTTTAACCATTCTCGCAATCTGAAACAAAAGCTCACGATTCTCAACGGAACATGGACCAGCCATAACCACGACCTTCTTGCCGCCGATTTTCACGCCGCTTACGTTGATAACCGTATTCTCCGGTTTAAATTCCCGTGAGACCAATTTATACGGCGCCAAAATCGGCATCACTTTTTCTACGCCAGGAAATATCTCCAGCGGCTGAATCCTTATAATATCTTCCTCTCCGATGACACCGATAATTGTGCGTTCAATCCCTTTTGAAATCATCGGCTTTAATCCAAGTGACTTGACCTTCTCCACGATATGCTTTATCTGAGATTCGGTTGCGTCTGGCCTTAAGACGATAATCATATTTATTCCTCCTTCAAAGTGATAACCTTTTTAAGCGTTTCGATGAACTTACGATTTTCTAGTTCGGTTCCAATGGTAACCCGAATATAATTGTCCAATTTGTACTGCTTCATGTCCCTTACTATCACGCCGTATCTTAGCATCTGCTCAAATAATTTTCGCCCATCGCGTTTGACATCGACTAAGATGAAGTTGGCCGCAGAAGGGACATAAGAAAGACCTATCTTGTCGAGATTCTTGTAAAGATATTTTTTTCCCTTAAGGATTGTTGCCCTGGTTTTCTTAAGATGCTCGGCATCATCGAGGGCTGCCAATGCTGCGACTTGCGCAAGTGCATTTACGTTAAATGGCTGACGTACTCTATTCATACAATCGATAAACTCTGCTCTTCCCACGCAATAGCCAAGCCTCAAGCCAGCTAAACCGTAAGCTTTTGCAAATGTACGAAATATGAGGATATTTTTGTCGTACAAATACTTCATGGCATTGGGAAAATCCTTGACGTCGACAAATTCGTTATAGGCCTCATCTATAACCACTAATACATTATTGGGCAGACCATCCAAAAATTTGTCCAATTGTTTATCCGTTACATAGGTCCCGGTTGGATTGTCGGGATTAGCTATAAATATTATCTTCGTATTATCCGTTATGGCCTTTTTCATTCCGTCCAAATCGTATCTTAAATTGAGACACGGGATCGTCCTTACTCGACGCCCAAAGGCCTCAACTATCAAACGATACTCCAGAAAGGTTGGCTCCGCTACAATCGTTTCTTCATCTTCATCTAAAAATGTCAGGACGGCAATTGAGATCAACTCATCGGAGCCGTTTCCAAAAATAAGGTTCTCAGGTTTTACTTTCAGTTTCTTCGCAAGTTTTACCTTGAGATAATAGCAGTTCCCGTCGGGATAACGGTTTATATTTTTAAGCGCTCTCTTTAGCGCGGCGACCGCTTTAGGAGAAGGACCCAAAGGATTCTCGTTTGAGGCGAGCTTATAGACTTCCCTCAAACCCAACTGGCGTTGTACTTCCTCGATGGGCTTGCCTGGTTCATACGGTTCTATATTTGCTACGCCACTTCTTACCAATCCACTCATATCATAACTCGTTAAGCCATAGGGTAAGAACCCAAGATCTTAAAATACGTGCATCCACGCTCAAGTTCACCCAAGGCCCTTTTAGCATTTTTATCCTGATAGTGTCCGACCATATCGACGAAGAAATAATATTCCCACGCCTTCTTCTTCGACGGCCTAGATTCTATCTTCGTTAAATTTATCCCATATTTTTTGAAGGGCACCAACATATCGTGCAAAGCACCGACGCGGTCTTTAACCGAAAACATAATAGATGTCTTATCCCTCTTAGTCGGATTGCTCTCAACCCTGCCGATCACTAAGAATCTCGTCACATTATGTGCGCTGTCTTCTATAGAACGCGCCAAAATATTCAATCCATAACAATCGGCCGCAAGGCTCGACGCAATTGCGGCAGTACCTCTTTCCTTGACCGCAAGTTCCGCCGCTTTCGTCGTAGACGAAACCTCGACCAATTCGACATTTGGCAAATTAGCCTCAAGCCAAATCCTACATTGACCGAAGACCTGCGGATTCGAATAGACCTTCTTTATTTGGCTCATCTTGCAATTCGCAAGTAAATTGTGAGAAACCTCAAGCGAAATCTCAGAGCATATCTTCAAATCGGACTCCATGAACATATCCAGTGTATGATTGACTGCTCCTTCTATTGAGTTCTCAATAGGCACAACGCCGTAATCGACTCTTCCTCGTTCCACCTCTGTAAAGACCTCGGTTATCGAATTTACAGGAAGATAACTTACTGATGAGCCGAATTTCTTTAAAGCGGCGATATGGGTGAAAGTAGCCGGCGGACCCAAATACGCGATCACGATAGGCTTTTCTAACGCCAATGAGCCAGACATAATTTCTCGATAAACGGACTTTAAAGTCTCGTTAGAAAGAGGGCCCTTGTTTTCCTTCTCTATTCTATCGTATACGAACCTTTCTCTGTCAGGTGAATAAATGCTTTTCTTACTCTTTGCCTTCAGTCGACCGATCCTCGAACTTAAACGGGCCCTGTTGTTGAGCAGTTGTATTATCTTTAAGTCCAGCCGGTCTATCTCCTTGCGTAATTTCTCCAGTTCCATCTTTTGCCTCCTCGCTACCTAAATTCTCTCGCCTTAAATCCACCTTAGCTTAAATCTATATCGCCTGAAGTAAATTCGGAGAGCTTTGGCAATTCCGATAGCGAATTCAATCCGAATCTATCCAAAAATTCTTTTGTCGTTCCATAAATAATAGGCCTGCCAGGGGTATCCTTTCTTCCGACGATCCTGATCAATGACCTCTCCAGTAGAGTTTTTACAACTCCATCGACGTTTACGCCGCGTATATCTTCTATATCCGCCCTAGTTATCGGCTGTCGATATGCGATGATCGCTAATGTTTCCAACGAAGGTCTAGTCAACTTATCCTTAAATTTCGCCTTATAAAATTTCTTTAAGGTTTCTGCATATGCTGGTTCGGTCGCCATCTGAAATCCACCAGCGACTTCGTAAATCTTAAAGGTCCTTCCTAAATTTTTATATTCAGATTTCAATTCCAACGCAAGTGCCCTTATATCCCGCGAATCCAAATCCGTCAAAACCTCCTTAAACTGCTCTATCGTTATCGGTTTCTCAGACGCGAACAAAAGAACTTCTATAATGCGTTTGGCTTCAGCTTTGTCCATCTTGGATATCTGCTTTTAATTTAGGTCGTATGTTATTGGGATTTCGCAAGATTTCTATCTCACCAAATAATTGTCGCTGTTTGACCTCAACCTCCTTTAACCTAATCAATTCTAATAATGCCAAAAATGTTGCGATAATCTCCATTTTGCTCTTCGCCTTCTCAAATATCTCCTTGAAATATAAAACTGGCTTCTCAACCAAAAGGTGAAACAATTCGTGGACTTTTTCCTCAACGGTATATTCATCCTTCACCACTTCAAGAAATGCCTCTTTGGAAATAGATTTTAATACCGTCGAGAAAGCGGTAATTAAATCGAATATCGACGCCTCGAAATAGGGGCCTTCGCTCTGGTCTATAAATTGAGTTTCATCCACGGACCTCGGAAATACCATCGACCTATTTGTCTCCATCTGTGCCAACTGGCTCGCCGCCTCCTTAAACTTCCTATACTCGATGAGCCTTCGCACCAACTCGGCTCGCGGGTCTTCCTCTTCGACCTCCTCCGGCGGCAGTTCTTCAGGCGGCAGGAGCATCCTCGATTTTATATGTATAAGAGTCGCCGCCATCACAATGAATTCACCAGCGATGTTTAAATCCAACATCTTCATATATTCTAAATACTCCAGATATTGTTCTGTAATCTTCGCTATTGGGATATCGAATATATCCGCCTCCTCTTTCTTAATCAAATATAAGAGCAAATCCAACGGTCCTTCAAAAACTTCTAATTTAATTTTATACGTCATAACCCAACTGCCTTCCTAACTTCGCATAATGTCTGCTCCGCTACGTTTTTCGCTCGCTTTGCGCCTTTGGTTAAAATTGCATCGACTCGTTTTTTATCCTTTAATAATTTCTTTCTTCTCTCTTGAATTGGTCTTAACATCTCAATTATGTATTCTGCAAGTCGCGCCTTATCTTCGACACAACCTATTCTGGCAGCCTTACATTCCTTCGCAATCGTCTCGCTAAAATCGGAGAAGAAAACCTTATAGTAGGAATAGACGCTGCACACTTCTGGGTGTCCGGGGTCTTCCTTCTTTATCCGCGCAGGGTCGGTTACCATCAATGTCACCTTCTTAAGAATCACATCTGGCGAATCTGAAAGGGCAATCGTATTGCCGTAACTCTTTGACATCTTGCGGTTGTCAATCCCTAATAACCTTGGGCTTTCCGTCAAAATGGCATCCGGCTCTGTAAAGATATGCGCCTTATACAGATGTTGAAACCTGCGCACGATCTCTCGAGTCAATTCCAGATGAGGAAGCTGGTCCTCTCCAACCGGCACTGCGTTGGCTTTGTAAACCAGTATATCCGCAGCCTGCAAAACCGGATAGCCCAAAAATGCATACGTCGCAAGGTCACGACCTCTTATCTCCCTTAACTGTTCCTTATACGTCGGGCAGCGCTCAAGCCATGAAAGCGGCGTAATCGCCGATAATATCATGTCCAACTCCAAATGCTCCGGCACGTGAGACTGAACAAATATCACGGATTTATTCGGGTCTATGCCGCAGGCTATCCAGTCAACAACGCATTCGATTATATTCTCTTTTATATCCATAGGGTTTTCGTACTCGCTCATAA
The DNA here is from genome assembly GCA_043821025.1 of Candidatus Omnitrophota bacterium. Taxonomy (GTDB): domain Bacteria; phylum Omnitrophota; class Gorgyraeia; order Pluralincolimonadales; family CAZUZR01; genus JBDRDF01. The sequence goes on along the minus strand of JBDRDF010000001.1, from coordinate 4,190 downwards.
ATGCATGGTAGTCGGCAACCATATAAAAACACTCGTATCTTGCTTGCAATTCAACCCAATTCTTCAACGCCCCAGCTAAATGGCCAAGATGCAATTTACCCGTTGGCCGCATACCGCTTAATACGCGTTTCTTCATGTCTTAAAGTTTCCTCGCCGTTTTTCGAATTTCATAAATCTCGACAATATCGCCAACATTTATATCGCTGAAATTCTCTAATCCCACGCCGCACTCAAAACCCTCCGCAACTTCTTTGACATCATCTTTGAACCTCTTAAGCGACGACATCTTTCCTTCGTATACTTTTGTCTTGTCCCTCATCAAACGGCAATTTGCTCCCCTTATCGCTTTGCCCTTTAAAACGTAAGAGCCCGCAATGGTACCTGCCTTCGAAACTTTAAATACCTGTCGGACTTCTACTCGTCCTACAAAAACCTCTTCCACGTGTGGCTCAAGCAAACCTTCCACAGCGCTTCTTATGTCAGAGATCGCCTCATATATAATCCGATATAACCTTACATCAACTTTTTCCAACTTGGCTTTCTCATCAGCCTCAGGCGTCAACTCTACATGAAATCCGATGATGATCGCATTTGAAGCAGCTACCAACATAACATCCGATTCGTTTACGCTTCCTACCCCTGAGTGAATTATATCTAACTTTATATCTTTGGTCTCCAAACCATTCAACGATTGCGTCAACGCTTCTAGCGAGCCCTGCACATCGGCTTTTACAATCAATTTCAATTCCTTAACCTTGCCTTCTTTGACCTGTTGAGATAAATCCTCAAGGGTAATCCTCTTTATCGGCTGTAATTTTTTGGCCTTCGCTTCTTGCTGTCTGCGCGCTACGATATCTTTGGCCAACTTTTCATCTTGGACCACAAAAAATACATCCCCTGCTTGGGGCACGCCGTCAAGTCCCAAAATTTCCACGGGCTTGGAGGGCAATGCCTCTGTTACTCTATGCCCTAAATCATTAATCATCGCCCTTATATTTCCGAACTGCAATCCGGCTATTACAATATCGCCTACTTTCAAAGTGCCTGCCTGAACCAAAACTGTGGCAATGGGACCGCTACCCTTCGATAATTTCCCCTCTATAACAACACCTTTGGCAGGCCTCGTCGGGTCCGCTTTTAACTCCAATAATTCTGCCTCAAGCAAAATCATCTCTAGCAACTCATCGATGCCTTGCCCTGTTTTTGCAGAAACACCGACGGTTATTGTCTTCCCACCCCAATCCTCGGACACTAAACCCACTTGCATAAGCTGTTTCTTTACTTTATCCGGATCGGCTTCTGACTTATCTATTTTATTTAACGCAACAACAATGGGGACTGAAGCGGCACGTGCGTGGTCTATCGCCTCAATCGTCTGAGGCATTACTCCGTCATCCGCAGCCACAACCAACACCACTATATCGGTTGCCTGTGCACCGCGAGCTCTCATAGCGGTAAACGCCTCGTGCCCCGGTGTATCCAAAAATGTTACGTGCCCTTTTCCAACATTAACTTCATATGCGCCGATATGTTGCGTTATGCCGCCCGCCTCTTTTTCGGTTTGCCTGCTCTTCCTAATCACATCCAATAGCGACGTCTTTCCGTGGTCAACGTGTCCCATCAAAGTAACAACGGGTGCTCTGAGTACTAATTTTGCTTTATCTACGACTTCATACGATTTTAAAATCTCTTCTTCGGGCGTGGGCGGACGCTCTAATTGAAACCCAAAGTCCCGAGCGATCAAATTAGCCGTCTCTTCATCCAACGCCTGATTTATCGTCGCCATTGTCTTCTGTTTCATCAATCTCATTATTATATCGTTTGGCTTGACATTCAATTTCGTAGCTAAATCTTTTACTGTGATAGGTAACCTTACGGAAAGTTTTTTAAGCTCGACCTTTTCTACTGGTGGGGCCACAACTTCTGTTGGGGCTGGCGTTTCTATTGCGGGCTTTTCTTCAACGGGAGGTTTAGTTTCAAGAGTAACCGTTGCAACTTCTTCTTTTGGCTTTTCTACTACAATCGGCTTTTTAACTTTTGCTTTCTTCGGTTCTTTTGGAACTGCTACTCGCTTAGGCCCTACAACTTCTTCTTTGGCTTTAACCTTTGGTCGGCGAGGCTTCCGCACTTGTGGTTTTTCTTTCGGTTTTACCTTTGCCGCTTTAACGGGCTTTGTCGCCTTAACAGGTTTTTTCTCTTTTTTTGTACTTTCCTTAACCTTTTTCATTTCCCACTCAAAATCTCTTTAGCACCCTTGGATATCTTTTCGGCTGTCTTTTTGCCAATGCCTTTTACTTTGGTCAATTCCTCTATCGAGGCGGAGGCGATTGACTCTATCGTCTTAAACTTCGCTGCCTCCAACGCCTCCTTCATCTTTGGTCCTACGCCCGGTATTAAAGAGATATCTTTTTCTTTTTTTGCTTTGACCTCTTCCTTTGCAACGACCTTCTCTTCTTCGGGTTTGGCAACCTCTGCCTCCACTAATGCTGATTTAGATTTTATATCGATGTCCCATCCGGTCAACTTCGCTGCAAGCCTTACGTTCTGCCCTTTCTTGCCTATGGAGAGGCTTAACTGGTCGTCGTCAACCGTGACGAGCGCTCTCCTTGCCTCTTTATTCAGTTTAATATTAGCAACCTTCGCGGGATTTAATGCTGCGGTTATATATTCTTTGATATCCTCATTCCATCTTACGATGTCAATCTTTTCACCTTGTAATTCTTTTACGATATTCTTTACACGAGAACCTCGCATACCAACGCATGCGCCGACGCAATCGACTTTTTCATCCTTTGATGTAACGGCGATCTTGGTTCTATCGCCTGTTTCCCTTGAGATGGATTTAATCTCTACTATACCCTCGTAAATCTCCGGTACTTCTAACTCAAATAATTTTTTAACCACCCCGGGGTTGCTGCGAGATAGAATTATCTGCGGACCCTTTCCAGTCTTCTTCACTTCCAATACATATGCCTTAATCCTGTCCCCCTGCCTGAATGTCTCTTTCTGAGACTGCTCACGTCGGGGAATAATTCCCTCTGTCTTTCCCAAATCGACGACTATGTTGCCCTTCTCAAATCTGTAAACAGTACCGGTTATAACATTTCCAACGCGGCTCTGAAAATCTAAATATATTACATCGCGTTCCGCCTCGCGAATCTTCTGAATTATTATCTGCTTTGCGGTCTGGGCGGCAATCCTGCCAAAATCGTCAGAAGGAATTTCCTTATCTCCAGAATAGACCTTTATAAGTCCCGTTGTCCTATCTAATTTTACGCTGACATCTTCTGCCTTAGGACCCAACGTCTTCTTAGCGGCGCTGACAAGTGCGCTCTCGACAGCCCCTATCAGGATCTCGCGGCCTATGCCCTTTTCTCTCTCTATATAGTCTAAAACTGCAAGTAGTTCTCCGTTCATAATGTCGTCCCTTTTATAATTTAAAACGAAATCTTAAGTTTTGCCCTCGCTATCTTATCTCGCGGTATTGCAACCTCTTCTTCGATTGGCGTCTCAATTACTATCCTCTCGTCATTTACCCACTTTAACTTTCCCGTATGGTCTCTCCTGTTAGAAATCGGCGCATAGGTCGAAACCTCAATCTCTTCTCCTATAACCCTCTCAAAATCGCTCGTCTTAACCAATGGCCTGTCCAAACCAGGCGACTGAACTTCCAATACATAACTTTCCTCACCGATGTTCGTCTCATCTAAAATCCGTTCGATCTTCTGGCTAAGCCGTCCACATTCGCCTATACTTATCCCACCTATTTTATCGACGGTAAAACGCAATACCAACCTCCCGCCTTCCCTGCGGTAGGTAAGTTCCACCAGCTCAATTCCAGAATCGGAAAGCATTGTAGCCGTCAATTCTTTAACTTTTTCTAAGAACGTTCCCTCTTCCATATCCACTCCATATTTACCAAAGGCAAAGTTGCTGACAATAAAAAGAGTGGGTAAATTTCAACCCACTCCTCCTTTTAAAGTGGCATTTAAATGTAATATTATCTTATACTATAGACGGGCTAATTTGTCAAGCAGATTTTTGACGAGTGTAATTAAATAGTCAAGATGTCCGCTTTTTCTAACAAGTGATCTGTCCGCTTTTGGTTAAAGTTAGTAGTAGTCCTTTTTCTTTTGGCTACCTTTTCTTTTTGTGAATTGTGTGGATATGTGGATAAGCCCTTTGGCGGA